>DATHJQ010000157.1:0-2261 GCA_035286505.1 Solirubrobacteraceae bacterium
CACTGTTCGCGCGCCAGGGCTACGACGGCTGGGGACACCTGCGGTTCGTACCGTGTCGCGACCGCGACGCGTGCCTCGGTTCCACAGGCGAGCGCCGCGGCGCCGAGCGCCGTCGTCTCCTGCTCCGCCGCGATCTCGACCGGCACCTGCAGCAGATCGGCTTGCAGCTGCATCAGGAAGGAGTTCGCGGTCGCGCCGCCGTCGGCGCGCAGGAGCGTCAGCGGCTCCGGGAGTGCGTCGACGACGTCGGCGACCTGGTGCGCGATCCCCTCGAGCGCCGCCCGCGCGAGATGGGCGCGGGTCGTTCCGCGCGTGATACCCGACACCACTCCGCGGGCGTCGGCGTCCCACCACGGCGAGCCGAGGCCTGTCAGGGCGGGAACGAAGACGACGCCGTCCGTGGAGTCGACGCTGCGCGCGAGCTCCTCGGTCTCGGCCGCCGACTCGACGATCCCGAGCCCGTCGCGCAGCCACTGCACTGCTGCTCCACTCGTGAGGATCGCGCCCTCGAGCGCATAGCCGTCCGCCGCGGCGGTCGTGAGCAGCCCGTCCGGCCGTGCGTGCGGATCGTCGCCGGCGTGGACGAGCACGAAGCTGCCGGTTCCGTACGTGGCCTTCGCCTCGCCGGCGGCGTGGCAGCCCTGCCCGTACAGCGCGGCCTGCTGGTCGCCCGCAACGCCGCGAACGGGAAGCGAGGCACCGAGGAAGCTCGCCTCCGCGAGCTCCCCCGTCGAGGGCACGATCGCCGGCAGCAGCGCGCGGTCGATCCCGAAAACGCCGAGCAGCTCGTCGTCCCACTCGACGGGGTCGAGCCGCGCGAGCAGCGTCCGCGACGCATTCGTCCGGTCGGTCGCGTGCACCGTGCCGCCCGTCAGCTTCCACAGCAACCAGGCGTCGATCGTCCCGAACGCGAGGCCCTGCTGGTCCGGCGCGTGCGTCGCGAGCAGCCACTCGAGCTTGGTAGCCGAGAAGTAGGGATCGGGCACGAGGCCGGTCCGCTCGCGGATCAGCTCCGCGTCGAGCTCTCGGCAGCGCGCCGCCGTCCGCCGGTCCTGCCAGACGATGGCCGGCGCCACGGGACGACCGGTGCGCCGCTCCCACAGCACCACGGTCTCGCGCTGGTTCGCAATCCCGATCGCCTCGAGGTCGGCCGCAGCGGCGCCGGCATCCGCGAGCGCAGCCTCGGCAGCGTCGACGACCGAGCGCCAGATCTCCTCCGGGTCGTGCTCGACCCAGCCTGGACGGGGAAACGACTGCGTCAGCTCCCGGTACGCACGGCCGAGCACGCGCAGCCCGCCGTCGACGACGAGGCAGGTCGTTCCGGTGGTTCCCTGGTCGATGGCGAGGATCACGCGCCGCTCACGCAAGTTCTCGGCAGGGTAGGAGTCTCGTTGAGTGTGGGCCCGAGAGGCATAAGGTGCGTCCCATAGTGTCGGAGCGACTCGACGAGGCGAAGCTCGCGACCCTGCGCCTCTGGGCGGAGGGCCTCGCGCGCGATGAGCGCGACGAGATGCGTGCGGCCGCGCGGGCGATCCTCCTACTGATCGACGATGTCGAGAGCCTGCACATGGACCTCTGGCACGCGCGGGGCCTGGGCGCGCCGACCGAGGAGGATCCGACGATGCCCGAAACGCTTAGATCGGCGCTCGGCCACCGCCTCCGCACCCTCCGTGGCGACGCTACACCGCCCGCGCAGCCGAGCGACTGACAGCAACAGCCTCGACCGATCTCGCAAGGCAGTCGGCGCGCGGGCGGTTCTTCGTCGCGCTCGCCGCCGTGGCGTGGTCCTCGGCAGGCGTCCTGCAGCGCGAGCTGTCCGTCGATCTCGGGGCGCAGCTCGCGGGACGCGCGCTGTTCGCGGTGCTCGCGCTGCTGGCCTATGTCGCGGTCGCGCAGCAGGGCGCGGTGGTGCGTGCCTTCCGAGCGATCGGCCGCGCAGGGCTTGCGGTCGCGGCACTGATGGCCGTCTCGTCTGGGGCGTTCATCGTCGCGCTGAACTACGCGCCGGTCGCGAACGTGCTCTTCATGCAGGCGCTCGCCCCGATCCTGGCAGCCGCACTCGGGACGCTGCTCGGCGAGCCCGTGCCGGCCAGGACGTGGACTGCGATGACGATCGCGCTCGCCGGAGTCGCGCTGATGGTCGGCGGCCCGGGCGGTCATCCGCACGCACTCGGAGAGGGGATGGCGTTGCTCATGTCGATCGCGTTCGCCGGGACGCTCGTGATCACCAGGCGGCGGCGCGACGTCTCAATGGCGCCCGT
>DATHJQ010000158.1:0-4052 GCA_035286505.1 Solirubrobacteraceae bacterium
ACAGAAGAACGTGGCAGTGCGCCGGGCGATCGAGGCATTGAACTGACGCGAAGTTGACGTCGCGGTTCGCGACACGCATCCCGAGTAAAGCGGATGAAGGGATTCGAACCCTCGACCTTCGCCATGGCAACGCATAGCAGACACCCCGAGGCGCCTGTTTTCGGGGGTTTTGGATATGGCTGAAACGGCTTTGTGGTGCCGAATTAGGCTCGTTTGGTACCCAAAGCGGTACCCACGGCGGAGGGTGGTACCCACGTGGTACCCACGGTGTAAGGTTGGTCGATGCCGAGGAAGCCGACCGCCAACGTGATCGTCCGCGAGAGCCTCGGCCAGCCGTTCTTCGAGGCCAAGTTCCGCCAGCGAGGGCGACAGGTCAAGCGCCGCATCGGGCCTGCGTGGATCGAGCGCGACTCCTCGACGGGCGCGTGGAAGCGACGCCGCGGACGAGTTCCCGACGGCTCCTACGACGAGCGCGGCGCGGTGGTCGCAGCGGCGGAGATCGCGGCCGCCTACGCGGCCGAAGCGACGGACGCGGCACGGCTCGAGCAGGAGCGCCGCACCCGCGGCGTGACGTTCCGCGAGGTCGCCCACGACTACTTGCGCTGGCTCGCAGACGTCGCCGGCGCCAAGCCCTCCACCCTGCGCGACCGCGAGAGCGTCCTCGGCGAGCCCGGCGTCCCGCGCAAGCGCGGCGAGGGCACGCTGCGCGCGCACGTGATGGCAGCGCTCGGCGACCGTCCGGCGTCGAAGATCACGACACGCGAGGTCAACAACGTGCTCGCGGCGGTCAGCGCCGCGGGCGCGTCGGCCAGCACGGTCAACAAGTACCGCGCGGTCATCTCTACGGTGTTCAACCACGGCTGCAAGCCGTCGACGTTCGCGCTGCCGGGCAATCCCGTCGACGAGGCGGACAAACGCCGCGAGCCGAGCCCCGGCGCGCTCGTCTTCTACTCGCCTGACGAGATCGAGGCGATCGCGCGCGCGCTCGCCGACGGGCGGCATCGTGATCCGAGGTTCCCGGCGATCTCTGACGGCGAGCGAAGCGCGCGGCAAGCGGAGGACCGCCAGGACGCCGAGCTGATCCGCGTGGCCGCCTACGCCGGCCTGCGCCAGGGCGAGCTGCTCGCGCTGCGCTGGCGCGACGTCGACTTCGCCGGATCGGCGCTGACCGTCGCGCGCGCGATGAGCGCCGGTGTCGAATCGACCACGAAGTCCGGGCGTGTTCGCCGAGTGCCGCTCGCCGACCAGGCCGCCGCCGCGCTCGACCGCCTGAGCCGCCGCGAGCACTTCACCGCGCCGGGCGAGCTCGTCTTCTGCAACGTGTTCGGCCGACCGCTTGACGGCGCCGCGCTGCGCCGTCGCTACCGGCGCGCGCAGAACGCCGCCGAGGTCCGGCCGCTGCGCTTCCACGACCTGCGCCACACCTTCGGCTCGCTGCTGGCCGCGCGCAGCGTCGACGTCGTGACGATCCAAAGCGCGATGGGACACAGCGCACTCAGGACGACGGGGCGCTACCTGCACGCGCGGCCGGCGTCCGAGCAGGCTCAGGCGTTCACGGCGGCGTTTGCGCCGCTGGCCGAGAACGGCGTCGACACAATCCCGGCGTAGCGCATACTGGAGGCATGGACGACACCCTGACGATGACGGCCGTGTTCACGCCCGACGAGAACGGCTGGACGATGGCCCAGCTCGCCGAGTGGCCGGCGGTTGTCACTTGCACGCCGAGCGTCGAGGAGGCGCGGGCGATGCTGCTCGACGCCGCGCGCGAGATGGTCGCGTCGTACCACGACGAGGGCCGTGAGCCGCCGATCGACGGCGGACACGTCGAGAAGCTGACGATCAACCTCGCTGGCTGAAGCCGAGGGCCGCTAGGTCGGTCAGCTCCGTCGATCCTCTGCGGCCTGACCGATCAACGCCGTTTCGATCTGCTGGCGGATGTAGAGCCTGCGCCTGCCGATCTTGACGCTGGGGAGGATGTCCCTGCGTGCCCAGTCTTCGACCGTTGAGACAGGCGCGTGGAGAAGCCGAGCGACGTCGCGTCCAGTCAGCACGTCGTCGGCGATGAGTCGCCCTTTGTCCATGACTGCCTTCTGCGTAGCTTGGCCCACATACGTAATGACCCCGAGCCGCCGAGATCGGCCAGCGAATGCGGTGGGAGCGCCGTCCAAGCAGCCAGGCGGATCAGCCAAGCGCCGAGGCGAGATCGCGCGCCGGCACACGAACGGCGTGTGGCAGCGTGATCGTCAGATATCCGTCGTGCTCGATGATTCGCCGGGCGTCGATGATCGTGACGCCGATTACGTCCCCGTTCTCGTCGTAGCGCACCGCGTGGCCCTCTGGCGTGAGCGCACCATTCGAAGCCACGCTCGTGTCCCCGCGACCCAGGTACAGAACGTCGCCGTCGGCGTCGTAGTGGCCGCGGTTGAAGGTGATGTCATCGATCGTGATGTTCATGGCTTCCATCCTTCGGGAGTGCGCCCGTGTCCGTATCCGAACGCGGTCACGATCCGTGCCGGCTCATCCTCGAAGTCTACGACGACCATCAGCCACTCGGTGGGTCCCACTCCGCGCTTGAAATAGCGCTCTCGCTCGGGCCAGCGCTCCGGTTCGCGGTGATCCGGCAGCTCCAACACCTGCAAGACGGACGCCAGATGTGGCTCCAGCTCGGCGTGGCCGCTCGCCGGATTCAGGATGTGCAGGAGCCAGGTGTCCTGAAACAGGACGACGCGAGTGCCGTCCGGCGTCCGCGCCTCGCCCAGGATCGGTCGTTCAGGCGAGCCGGATGATCCGCCTTCAGGCAAGGTCGCAGCACGTCCGGTCAACGAGACTTGACACGGACGCGAGGCTACCTCCGTCTTCGGACCCCGAGCGCGACCGGACCGCGTCAACACAGCGACGAGCAGCTCGTTCTCGGTAACGGCCCATCGCGCCCAACTCTGACGCGAGGGCTTTCATATCCCTATCAGCCCCAGCTCCTCCAAGCGCCGCGCGCAGCGCGAGGACAGCACGCGCTCGCCGTCGAGTACGGCGATCTGATCGGTCTGCAGCCGCTCGAGCGCCTGATCGAGGACGGAACGATCGGCGTGAACGCTCGCGGCAAGACGCTCGCGAGTCCAGGGTCCGTCGTACTCCTCGCCGAGCAGCACGCCGACGATCGCGCGCTGAAGGGAGCGGTGCTCATCCGAGCCCGCTTGGGTACGGTGATGACGCATGGGAGTTCATACCTCCTGTGCCACGACCCCGGGGCAGCATCACCTGTCGCCGGGGTCAATTTTCGGTTTACCTCAACCGTACGCCGCCATGTACTCGGCGTGGGGCAAGGATGCAAAGTTGATGCTTTTCGCCTTCAGTCCTCGCGCCAGGAGTCGGGCATCGCCCCCGGCTTCCACGCCCTGCTGACGCCGCCGCCTGCCGCGCGCAGGACATGGAAGAGCTCTCTCAGCTGCAGCTGAAAGGCAAGCTCCTCGCGCGCGTCGACGCCGGCATCGTCGAGCTCAGCGCGCCACACCGCGAGCGCGCACAGCGTCTCGAGCAGTGCCTCCTCTTGCCACCAATCCTCCTGCAGCCAGGAGAGGGCCTTCGAGTAGCGGCCATGCAGCGCGACGAGCTGTCCCCACATCTCAGCGCGCCAGTCCTGATCGCCGCCATAGGGCTCAAGCCAGCGCGCGCGCCCGCCAGCAGGCAGCGCGCCGGTGGCAGGCGGACCCTGTCGCAGCGGGCGCACCTTGCCCTCGCCGGCGGCGCGCGCGAGTTCGCTTCTGACGAAGTGGCCAGCGAGCGTCGTCGGCGGTTCGCCGGCGCCGGCGGCGAGCTGCTCGAGCTGCTCAGCTGCCGGATCAGACAACGTCACCTGATACTTGCGGCTCACCGTGACCGCTCCGACCGCGCCACCTCTCGGGCGAGGCGCTGGAGCACACGGGCGATGCCCGGCGGGATCGCGCGGGCGTGCTCGACTGGATCGCGAAAGCCCGGGCCGTTGCGCATGTCGGGCAGCTCCGCGTGGGCGAGCGACGGGACCTGCGCGCGGGACTCGCTCATCCGCTGCGCAAGCC
>DATHJQ010000159.1:0-5259 GCA_035286505.1 Solirubrobacteraceae bacterium
TGCGCCCCGGCCGCTTCGACCGGCAGATCGCCGTGGACCGCCCCGACCGCAAGGGCCGCGCCAAGATCCTCGAGGTGCACACGCGGGGCAAGCCGCTGGCAAAGATCATCGACATCGACGCGCTCGCCGGTCAGACCCCGGGCTTCACCGGCGCCGACCTGTCCAACCTGATCAACGAGGCCGCGCTGCTGTCCGCCCGCACGGGCAAGCGCGAGATCGGCCAGGACGAGCTCGAGGAGGGGATCATGCGCGTGATCGCCGGCCCCGAGAAGAAGACGCGCGTGATGAGCGAGAAGGAGCGCTTGATCACGGCCTACCACGAGATGGGCCACGCGCTGGTCGCGCACTTCCTGGAGCACTCCGACCCGGTGCACAAGATCTCGGTGATCTCGCGCGGCCAAGCGCTCGGCTACACGATCTCGATGCCCCAGGAGGACCGCTTCCTGACGACGCGCGCCGAGCTCAAGGACGCGATGGCGATGACGCTCGGCGGCCGCGCCGCGGAGGAACTGATCTTCTCGGAGATCACGACGGGCGCCTCCAACGACATCGAGAAGGTCACCGCGACGGCCAAGCAGATGGTCATGCGCTTCGGCATGTCAGAGAAGCTCGGCCCGCGCGTGTTCGGCCACGACCACGGCCAGCCGTTCCTCGGCCGCGAGTTTTCCACCGAGCCCGACTACTCCGACGAAATCGCGCGCGAGATCGACGACGAGGTGCGGCGGATCATCGAGATGGCCCACCAGCGCGCACGCGACATCCTCACCGAGCACCAGAGCGAGCTGACGAAGATCTCCGAGATCCTCGTCAAACGGGAGACGATCGAGAAGGAAGAGTTCCTGGCGCTGCTCGCCGGCAAGAGCGAGGAGGAGGTGTTCGGCGTCGAGGAGGAGGCCAAGCCCGAGCTGCCGGCGCCTCCTGTTCCGGCCGACCGAGGCGCCGAGCGCGAAGCGCCGCGCACGATCCCGCGCCCAGGACTGGCCGGCGGCACGGCCGAGGCGCGTGGGCACGACCCCGAGCGCCCGAAACTCGCCTGACGGCGGCTAGGCGCGTCTGGCCGCGTCCTCGATCGCTCGTGTACCGAAGCCGGGAGACACTCGCTCTGCTCGCATCCCCGTTTCGGCCAGCACACTTCGCTCACTGCGTCCTCGCCAGTCACGCCGATCCGCTCGTCAGGAGCGTGGTTGCATGACTCCGGCCTTTCGCCTGATGGGGATCGTGAACGTGACGCCGGACTCGTTCTCCGACGGCGGGCGCTTCATGCGGGCGCGTGCGGCGATCGAGCATGGCCGAGCGCTGGTCGGCGAGGGCGCGCAGATCGTCGACGTGGGCGGCGAGTCGACACGGCCGGGCGCGGAGCCGGTGGCCGTCGATGAGGAGCTGCGCCGCGTGGCGCCGGTGGTCGAGGGGCTGGCGTCGGCGGATTGGGGTCCCGCCCGGCCGCAGATCTCGATCGACACGTCCAAGGCGCCCGTCGCACGCGCCGCGCTGGAGGCGGGCGCAACGCTGGTCAACGACGTGACGGCGCTGCGCGGCGACGGGCGGATGGCCGAGCTGGTCGCCCAGAGCGGCGCGGACTGCTGTCTGATGCACATGCTCGGCGAGCCGCGCACGATGCAGCAGAGCCCGCGCTATGACGATGTCGTGGACGAGGTCAAGTCGTTCCTGCTGGCGCGCATGGAGTTCGCCGTGCACGAGGGCATCGAGGAGGACCGCCTGCTGCTGGACCCGGGCATCGGCTTTGGCAAGACGGTCGATCACAACCTGGCGCTGCTGGCGCGCCTGGACGAGCTCGTCGCGCTCGGGCGCCCGCTCGTCGTCGGCACGTCGCGCAAGGGCTTTCTCGGGCGCATCGGCGGCGATGCGACGGGCCCGCGCCGCCTGGCCGGGACGGTCGCCACGAACGTGCTCGCGCTGGAGCGCGGGGCCAGCGTCTTTCGCGTCCACGAGGTGGCTCCGGTCCGCGAGGCGCTCGCTGTGGCTGCTGCTACGTTGGGCGGGAAATGGACGAGCAGCCCCCCGGCGACGAGGACGCAGACGAGCTAGACGACGACGCCGGCGGGCCCGAGGGCGAGCGCGACGGGGCGGCCGAGGCGGTCACGGTCGAGATCACGGGCCTATCGCTTTACACGCACCACGGCGTGAGCGAGGCCGAGCGCGAGGTCGGCCAGCGGCTGGTGCTCGACCTGCGCCTGGACATCGGCGAGAGCGACGCGACGATCACCGACTCGATCGAGGACACGGTCGACTACGGCGAGGTCTGCCAGCTGGTCGCGCTGATCGCCCAGCAGCGCTCGCACAAGACGCTCGAGCGCCTGTGCAGCACGATCGCCAACCGGCTGCTGGCCGACTACGACCTGGAAGGCGTGTGGGTCAAGGCGACCAAGCCCGAGCCGCCGATCCCGCTGACCGTCGACGAGGTGTCGGTCGAGGTGTGGCGCGAGGCGGAAGCGTAGGCTTGACGGCGATGGAGGTACGCACACATTGGAGGACGGGCAAAAACCCAGTCGAGCGTTATCGCGCGGCGGTCGAGCGCCGGGACCTGGAGGCGGTCGGCGAGCTGCTGGCGCCGGAGATCGTCTTTCACAGCCCGGTCACCTTCCATCCGTTCGTCGGCCGCGACACGGTCACGCGCCTGCTCGCCGAGGTCATCCAGGTGTTCGAGGACTTCCGCTTCACCGACGAGCTGGAGATGGACGGAGCGCACGCGCTGATATTCCGCGCGAACGTCGTTGGCACGCAGCGCGAGATCGAGGGGATCGACCTGCTGCGCTTCGATTCCGTAGGGCTGATCTGCGACTTCACGGTGATGCTGCGCCCGCTGTCGGCGCTGGTGCCATTCGCGCAGGCGATGGGCGAACGCGCGCAGGCCGCCGGGCTGCAGACGACGCGCGCGTAGCGCGCGCCGGCGGCCCGTCACAGTGCCCACGCGGATCGGACTGCTCGGCCTCGGCTCGAACGTCGGCGATCGCCGCGCGCAGCTGCAGGCGGCCGTCGATGCGCTGCCGCGCGCGGGCGTGATGGCGCTCGCGAGCTCCTCGACATATGACACGGACCCTGTCGGCGAGGTGCTCGACCAGCCGAGCTTTCTCAACGCATGCGTACGCGTGCAGACCACGCACGAGCCGCTCGCGCTGCTCGACGCGGCGAAGGCGCTGGAGCGCGAGCTGGGCAGGCGCGACGGTGGCGTGCGCCACGGGCCGCGAGCGATCGACATCGACGTGCTGCTGCTCGGCGACGTGGAGCTGCGAGACGAGCGCATGACGCTGCCGCACGAGCAGCTGCTGAGCCGCCGCTTCGTGCTGATCCCTGCGCTGGAGCTGGACTTCGAGCTCGCCGTGCCCGACGGACGGCGCCTGTCCGACGCGCTCGCGGCGCTGGCTCTTGACGAGGGCGTGCGCTGGGCCGGGTCGCCGCTCGACCTGCCCGCGCGGCCCGGCCGCCGCCGAAGCTAGGAGGCGACGGAGCGGTGCTCGTCCCAGCTGGCGAGTGCGAGCAGCTTGGCGCCGCTGACGCCGCGTCCGCTGACGACGCACAGGCGGCCGCCGCGCAGCCAGCTGACGACGGCGACGCCTTTGACGGTGAGCAGCCGATAGGGGGTGCCGTCGCGCATGGAGACGACGCCGCCGCTCTGCGCAGGAGCGCCGCCGGCGACGATCGCATAGCCGACGCGCTGCCCGCGATGGTTGGCGTAGAAGACGGTGGTGATCGTGCGCCCGTCGATGCGGTCGGTGCGCGAGCCGGTGGAGCGCCATCCGAAGTGCCTGCCCCAGTAGGGGAAGGCGACGCCGTCGACGGCGGCGGTCAGCTCGCGCGAGTCCGACGAGCGCTCGGCCGGCGGCCCAGACGTGGCGGCTCGCAGCGTGAGCGCAGATGCGTCGCGCACGCTGAGCTTGGAGGATCCGCCGCTCAGGGCTACGACGATCGCCAGGGCGACGACGACGACTGCGATGGTGCCGCCGGCCGCGAGCCTGGGGGCGAGCCCGAACGAGCGCGCCGAGCGGTCATCCGGGCGCGAGCCGGCGCGCGAGGCTCGCCGCGGCCGGCGGCCGGCGATCATCGCGTCGACGCGACGGTGCAGCGACTCGGGTGCGCGCACGTCGATCGAGCGAATCTGCTCGATCAGCTCTGATTCGGTTCTGCGGCGTGGATCGGTCATTGGCTGTCTCTTCCCTCAACGACTCCGCCGGAGCGCATTTGTTCCCGCCCCGAGCGTGCGCCGCCGCGCTGCGTCGCGCCGCTGTCCAGCGACGACGCCGCGTCCTCGTCGGCGCCCGGCTCCGGCGCGTCGGCAAGGCGCTTGGCGACCTGCTTGCGCGCGCGGAACAGGCGGGTGGTGATCGTGGCCTCGCGTACGCGCAGCGCGCGCGCCGCTTCGCGGTAGGACAGCCCGATCACGTCGACGGCGACGAGCGCCATGCGAAAGTCCTCGGGCAGGGCGGCGATCGTCTCATAGACCTCCTGGACCTCCAGCGCCTGCTCGGGACGGCCCATCGGCTTGGGGTCGGCGGCGACGACGTCGTCGAGCGTGGCGACGGTGACGGGGCGGCGCCCGGCGGTGCGGCGGCTCGTCAGGAACGTGTTGCGCAGCACGCGCATCAGGTAGAAGAGGTCGTCGTCGCCGTGGATGATGCGGGGCCGCGAGAGGACCCTGGCGAACGTCTCCTGCACGAGATCCTCGGCGTCCTCACGCGAGCCGCACAATCCCCATGCGGCGCGGTACAGCCGATCGACGTGCTGACTTAGGGATTGCGGATCGAGGATGCGCATGGCGCGCCGCTAGGCCGCGGCCACGATCCAATCGGCGGGAAGCACGCCCGCGGGGACTTCGCCGACGCTGGGCGGGAAGTAGCGCGCGAGCTCGGCGCAGGGGCGCCCCTGGATGAGCGGGCGCACGTCGGCGAGCGTGAGCAGCAGGCGGATGGTGCTGCCGATCTGCAGGTCGGCGGCGTTGGGCGGATCGCCGCCGAGCAGGCCCTCGGCGATCCAGCGGTCGATGCGATCGAGTTGTGCGGGCAGCGCGGCGAGGTCCGCGCGCGCGGCGTCGTCGCGCGCCTTGTTCTTGATCGCCATCAGCCGCGCGGTGAGCGGCAGCGCGGGACGCATGGCCCACACGGGCAGCGGCAGCTTGGCGTCGCCGGCGTAGCTGACCATCGCGTCGGGCCGGCGCAGCAAGGCCACGTCGATGATGCGGCGGGGGACGCTCTGCAGCACCTCGTCGCCCCAGCGCTCGGCCTCCAGCACCTGCGCGTAGGCGGG
>DATHJQ010000160.1:0-6901 GCA_035286505.1 Solirubrobacteraceae bacterium
GAGATCGACTACACGCCTGCGTTCCTCTACCAGGTCGCCAAGATGGACGGCGCGATCATCCTCAACGCGAACGCCACGAAGATCACGATGGCGAACGTACAGTTGATGCCCGATCCCACGATCCTCTCGCACGAGACGGGCACCCGGCATCGCACCGCCGAGCGCGTCTCCAAGCAGACCGAGGCGCTTGTGATTGCGATCTCTCAGCGCCGCGAGGTCGTCTCGGTGTATGTGGACGGCGCGAAGTACATCCTCGAGGACATCCCCGTGGTGCTCGCCAAGGCCAACCAGGCGCTGGCGACGCTCGACAAGTACCGCACCCGCCTGGACCAGGTCTCCACCAGGCTGACCGCGCTTGAGTTCGAGGGCGGAGCGACGCTGCACGACGTGCTGACGGTGCTCCAGCGCTCCGAGCTCGTCACGCGCATGGCGGTTGAGATCGAGCGCTACATCGTCGAGCTCGGCAGCGAGGGACGCCTGATAGAGATGCAGCTGGAGGAGACGACCGTCGGCACGGCCGCCGAAAAGGCGTCGCTGGTGCGCGACTACCTGTTCGACTACTCTGACGGCGCCTTCGCCGCAGGGCTCGAGGAGATCGGCCGGCTCGCCCACCAGGATCTGCTCGACTTCGGCCGCCTGGCGGAGCTGCTGGGTTACGACCGCAAGCTGAACACGCTCGACTACCCGGTCTCGCCGCGCGGCCACCGGGTGCTCGGGCGCATTCCGCGCCTGCCCAAGCTGGTCGTCGCTGAGATCGTCGGCGAGTTCGGAGGCTTGGACGAGCTGCTCGCCGCCACCGACTCCGAGCTGGAGGCAGTCGAGGGAGTTGGGGAGATCAGGGCCAAGGACATTCGCGAGGGCCTGCGCAGGCTGCAGGAGATCAACCTCGTGGATCGCTACCTGCAGACTTGAAGACGGGCCGGCCTGCATAGCCGGCGCAAACAAAGGAGAACACCATTCCGCCACAAGCAATTCAAGAGGACGCGTTGGAGGACGAGCTCGAGGTCACTCGCGAAGTCGAGTTCATCGAGTTCGAGCTCGGCGATCATGTCGTCTACCCCCATCACGGCGCCGGCAAGGTGCTGAAGAAGGAGGAGATGGAGATGCTCGGCGAACGGCGCGAGTACCTCACGATCAAGATCCTCCACAACGACATGACGGTGCGTGTCCCAACCGAGAACGCCGCGCTGGCGGGCTTGCGCAGGGTCATCGACGAGGAAACCGTCAAGAAGGTGCTGGACGTGCTGCGCGACGCCGTTTCGGAGATGCCGAAGAACTGGAACCGGCGCTTCAAGCACAACCGCGACAAGATCAAGACGGGCGACATCTACGAGCTGGCCGAGGTCGTGCGCAACCTCTCGCTGCGTGAGAGCGAGAAGGGCCTGTCCACCGGCGAGAAGCAGATGTTCACGCGCACCAAGAAGATCCTCGCTTCCGAGCTGATGTACGCGCTCGACAAGGACGAGGAAGAGGCCGAGAACTACCTCGACGAGCTGCTTGCCGACTCGGCCACGAGCCAGATGGCCGGAGCCGCGGCCGAGTAACGGGCTCTCGCGCACGCTCCAGCGCCGGCGACGGCCCATCTGGAGCGTGCGCGACAGTCTCCGCGCATGGCCATCGCCCTGATCGTCGCGGCGGGCTCGGGGCAGCGGCTCAGAGCCGATCGACCGAAGGCGCTCGTGGACGTCGCGGGACGTCCGATGCTGCAATGGTCGATCGACGCGCTCGCCGCGATGGAGGAGGTGCGGCGCATCGTAGTCGCGCTGCCGCCGGGCACGCAGGCCCCCGCGGGGATTATCGGCGTGGACGGCGGATCCACGCGCTCGGACTCCGTGCGCCGGGCGCTTCAGGCGGCGGGCGACGGCGACCCGGTGATCGTGCACGACGCCGCCCGTCCACTGCTCACCGCGGCGCTCGCCCGCGAGGTGACGGTGGCGCTCGAGCGTGACCCGCAGGCCGCCGCGGCGATCGCGGCGGCGCCGGTCAGCGACACGATCAAGCGCGTCGACGAGGATGGCGCGGTGAGCGAGACGCTCGCGCGCGCCGGGTTGTGGGCGGTGCAGACGCCGCAGGTCTTCCGCCGCGCCGCGCTGGCGCGCGCGCTCGACGTCTCAGACGAGCTGCTCGAGGCGGCGACCGACGATGCCTGGCTGGTCGAGCGGGCCGGGGGCAGGGTGCTCGTCGTGCATGTTGGTGGCGAGAACCTCAAGGTCACGACGCCGCTCGACCTGGAGATCGCCGCCACGCTGCTGTCGCGTCGCTCGGCCGGCGGCTTTTGAATCCTGCTTGAATCGCAGCCGACGCGCAAGTGCTCACCGACTACCACCTCCATCTGCGCCCCGACGACCTCGACGCGAGCGCGGACGAGTGCTTCACGCAGGGCAACTTCGCGCGCTACCGGGCAGCGGCAAGCGAGCGCGGCATCGCCGAGCTGGGCGTCGCTGAACACGTCTACCGCTTCGAGCAGGCGCTCGACGTCTGGCGCCATCCCTTCTGGGTCCCCTTCGCGACAGACGATCTCGATGCATACTGCACGTTCGTGCGCGAGCAGACCGACCTGCGGCTGGGCATCGAGGCGGACTTCGTGCCCGGCGCCGAGGACCGCACGGCAAATCTCCTGCAGGCGCGCGAGTTCGACTACGTGGTCGGCTCGGTGCATTTCATCCGCGAGGGCGCCGTGGACATGGACGACTACAGCGTGTGGGACTCGGGGCGCAGCGTCGAGCAGATCTGGCAGCGCTATTTTCAGACGCTCGGAGAGGCCGCGCGCAGTGGCCTCTTCGACGTGCTCGCTCACCCCGACCTGGTCAAGGTGTGGGGCAGCGGGCGCCCGCTGCCCGAAGGCGACCTGCGCCGCTACTACGAGCTCGCGATCGACGGCATCGCCGATTCGGGCATCGCCGTCGAGGTCTCCACGGCCGGGCTGCGCAAGCCCGTCGCAGAGCTCTATCCGGCGCCCGCTTTCCTGGAGATGTGCCTGGAGGCCGGCGCGCCCGTCGCGCTGTCCAGCGACGCGCACGACCCGCGGGACATAGGCGCCGATTACGACCGCGCGCTCGAGCTGCTCGACGAGCTCGGCGTCGGCGAGCTGTGCGTGTTCGAGCGCCGCCAGCGGCGCCTGGAGTCGATCGGCGCCCGCGAGCCGCAGCGATGAGCCGCATCCCTGCGCCGATCCGCGGGCCGGTCGGAGGCGGCCGATGAGCGCCCTCGTCGGCATCGGCTATGACTCCCACCGTCTGGCGGACGGGCAGCGGCTGGTGCTGGGAGGCGTGGAGATTGCGCACGATCGTGGCCTGGTCGGCCATTCCGACGCCGACGTGCTCGTCCACGCCGTGATCGACGCGCTGCTGGGCGCGGCCGGCCTCGGCGACATCGGCGAGCATTTCCCCGACACAGACGAGCGCTGGCGCGACGCCGACTCGATGGTGCTGCTCGGGCACGTCGTGGCGCTGCTCGGCGAGGCCGGCCTGGCGATCGTCAACGTCGACTGCACGCTCGTCATGGAGGCGCCCAAGCTCGGATCGCACCGGCAGGCGATCCGCCAGTCGCTAGCCGCCGCGCTGGGCCTTGACGGCGGGCGGCTGAACGTCAAGGCCAGCACCGGCGAGGGCATCGGCTTCGTCGGCCGTGGCGAGGGCGTCGCCGCGCTCGCCATCGCCGGCCTGCGGGCGCCGCCCGCGCGATCCTGACCCTCGCCCGCGCCCGCGCGAGTGGGCGAGCGCTAGGGTTGCCGCGCGATGCGCGCAATACGTCTCCACGACACGCGCAGCGGGGCCCTGCTCCCGCTGGCGCCCGAGGATCCCGGCCGCGTGGGCGTCTACGCATGCGGACCGACCGTCTACAGCCGCATCCACATCGGCAATGCACGCCCGTTCGTCGTCTTCAGCCTGCTCAAGCGCTTCCTCGAGCACGAGGGCTACGGCGTCAGCCTCGTGATCAACGTGACCGACGTCAACGACAAGATCTACGACGCGGCGCGCGCGCAGGATCGCCCCAGCGCCGAGCTGGCGGCTCAGATGACCGAGCTGTATCGCGCCGACACCGACGCGCTCGGCCTCGGCCGCCCCGACCACGAGCCGCTGGCGTCGGAGACGATCGGGCCGATCGTCGAGCACATCGCCACGCTCGTGCAGTGCGGGCACGCCTATGCGGCCGATGGCGACGTGTACTTTCGCGTGCGCTCCGACGACGGTTACGGCAGCCTCTCGCACCGCCGTCCCGACGACATGGACCAGGGAGAGGACGTCGAGGGCGCCCAGCGCAAGGAGGACCCGCTGGACTTCGCGCTGTGGAAGGGCCACAAGGAGGGTGAGGACACCTTCTGGGACTCCCCCTGGGGCGCTGGGCGCCCCGGCTGGCACATCGAGTGCTCGGCGATGGCCGAGCAGCTGCTTGGGGTGGGCTTCGACATCCACGGCGGCGGCTCAGACCTCGTTTTCCCCCACCACGAGAACGAGGCCGCACAAACGCGCGCGGCGCGCGGCTCGGAGCTGACCAAGCTGTGGATGCACAACGGCATGATCCAGTTCACCGGCGAGAAGATGGCCAAGTCGGTCGGCAACATCGCGCCTTTGCACGAGGTGATCGACCAATACGGCTCCGACGCGGTCGTCATCTATCTGATCTCTGGGCACTACCGCCAGCCGCTGGCCTTCTCGCCCGGCGAGCTGCAGGACGCCGACCGGCGCGTGCAGCGCCTGCGCGACGCATTGCGGCGGTTGGCGCCCGGCGAGCCGAGCCCGCCCGACATGGCCCATCACGCCGATGCCTTCTTCGACGCGCTGGCCAACGACTTCAACACGCCCGCCGCGCTCGCCGAGCTGTTCGAGTGGGTGCGCGAGGCCAACCGCCGCGGCGAGGGCGTGGGCGACGCCGACCTGCGCGAGATGCTCGGCGTGATCGGCCTCGGGCAGCTGACGGCGCGGGAGAGCGTCGGCGACGTCGCGGCGATCGACGCGCAGGCCGGCGCGCTGCTGCGCCGGCGCGAGCAGGCGCGCCGGGAGCGCGACTT
This sequence comes from Solirubrobacteraceae bacterium, assembly GCA_035286505.1. GTDB lineage: Bacteria > Actinomycetota > Thermoleophilia > Solirubrobacterales > Solirubrobacteraceae > Palsa-744. The sequence continues at coordinate 5,012 of DATHJQ010000160.1, forward strand.
CGACACGGCCGATCGCATGCGCGACGAGCTGCGCCAACGCGGCTGGGAGATCCGCGACGGGCCCGACGGCCCTGAGCTGCTTCCCTCGGCCAGCTCGTGATCTTGTACGGTCGCAATCCGGTGCAGGAGGCGCTGCGCGGCAGGCGCGCGGCGAACGTCGGCGACGTGTGGGCCACCGAACGCGCGGCGCGTGAGCCGTGGCTGGCGCCCGTGCGCCCGCGCATCGCCGGCGGCGAGGAGATCGAGCAGCGCTGCGGCTCGGCCTCGCACCAGGGTGTCTGCGCGGACGCGGGTGCGTATCCCTACGACTCCGCCGATCGCCTGCTGGCCGGCGCCGAGCCGCTGATCGTGGCGCTGGACCAGGTCCAGGACCCGCAGAACCTCGGCTCGATCTGCCGCACGGCCGAGTGCATGGGGGCGGCCGGCGTCGTGATCCCAGAGCGCCGCGCCGCCGAGGTGACGCCGGCCGTCTGCAAGGCCTCCGCGGGGGCCGTCGAGCATCTGAGCGTCGCGCGCGTGCGCAATGTCGCCGACTTCCTCGCCGACGCCCGGCGCGCCGACTGCTGGTGCTATGGCGCCAGCGCCGACGACGAGCGCGCGGTCGCCTACGACGAGCCCGAATACGCCGGTTACGGCGTCGTCCTGGTGCTCGGCAGCGAGGGCAGCGGCCTGCGCCCGCGCGTCGCCAAGGCATGCGACGCGCTGATCGCGCTGCCGCAGCGGGGGCGTGTGGGGTCGCTCGGCGTGAGCGCCGCGGCGGCGGCGATTCTGTACGAGATCTTGCAGCAGCGAGAAAGTCGTCTTGACAACTCTCCATAACTGTGCGAGGCTCGCGCCGACATAACGCTGAACCTAAGGTTGAAGAAGCCTTGGGAATTACATAGCTTTGGCGCCAGGGGAGGAGTGCGCCACTGAGCAAATTGGGCTCTGCCGTCGCGCAGGGCACTGGAAAGGATCTGCTCGTGGCTCGAATCTCCCGTAACCTTCAATCTGAACCTAAGGTCGATGACGGGTTCCTGATCGCCCTGGCGAAGCTCGGCGATCGCAACGCATACGATCGGTTGGTCAGGCGCTATCACGGTTTCGTGCGCCTGAAGGCCTCCTCCTACTTCCTCGCGGGGGGCGACTCCGACGACCTGATTCAAGAGGGTCTGGTGGGCCTCTACAAGGCGATCCGCGACTTCCGCACCGATCGCGAGTCGAGCTTTCGCAACTTCGCCGAGCTCTGCATCACCCGCCAGATCATCACCGCGGTAAAGACGGCCACCCGCAACAAGCACACGCCGCTGAACCAGTACGTCTCGTTCTCCTCCACGCCCGCCGGCGCCGGTGACGACGTGCCGACGCTGGACCAGATACTGCCGGGATCGACCGTCCACGATCCGGTCAACCAGGTGATCTCCTCCGAGGAGCTGCGCTCGCTCGTCGGTTGCCTCTCGAGCGCCCTGTCGGAGCTGGAGAGCCGCGTGCTGTCGCTGTATCTCGACGGCTACTCCTACGAGCAGGTCGGAGAGCGTCTGGACTGCGACACCAAGACCGTCGACAACGCCCTGCAGAGGGTCAAGCGCAAGGTCGGCGCGCACCTGCAGACACGCGCCGTGGCGGCCTGAAGCGACCGCGGCCACCCCCAAAGGGATGGCCGCAATCGCATCGGGGGATGAGGCGAAGCTGCGTCAGCTCTGCCCGGGGCCCGGCAGCGAGGAGTTGCCCAACGCTTCCGCGGCCGGCGTGGCGGCGGGCGCCAGCGCGATTTCGAGCAGCGGACTGGCCACGCCCTGGTTCTGAGGATCGCCCGGAACCTTGACGCGAACCTTCCTCGGGCTCACGCCGGCGTTGTAGAAGGCGTGGCTGAACGAGAACGTCGACGGTCCGCCCGGCACGGTCGGCGGG
>DATHJQ010000161.1:0-2160 GCA_035286505.1 Solirubrobacteraceae bacterium
CTTCGCACCCCGCGAGCGAAAACTGGCCGAGCTCGCCGAGCGCGACATCGCCGCCGCCGATCAGACCTCGCCCGGGGCGCCCAACGTCGTGTTCGGGGCCGAGTACAACGCCCTGCGCAAACAGGTGCTCATCGTCGGCCTGGCCGCCAACGCGGTCATCCTGCTGACGATCTACTTCATGACCGCGCAGGTCGGCGCGTGACGGCGCTCGCCGGCTAAAGAAGGTGTGTTGTTGTTTTTGCGCTCTGCGGTAGCGATGGTATGTACGGTTGGTCGCGTTTCCGCTCTTTGGGGCAGCGCAACGGCTCCGGCGTAAATACCATGGCTATCGCTGCGTGCGTGAGTAAGAACAACACCGCCGCGGTACGCTGACGGGCCTGATGAGCAACGGTTACCGAGTCGCCGTAGTCGGCGCCACCGGGCAGGTCGGCACGCTGCTGCTGAAGCTGCTGCGCGAGCGCAACTTCCCGGCGGCCGAGATCGTTGCCTTCGCCTCCGAGCGCTCCGTCGGGCGAGCCTTGGAGGACGGGCTGGTCGTGCAGGGACTCGGCGAGCAGGCCGTGCAGGGCTTCGACCTGGCGATCTTCTCGGCCGGCGGATCGACGTCGGGCGAGTGGGCGCCGCGCTTCGCCGAGGCCGGCGCGGTCGTCGTGGACAACTCGTCGCGCTGGCGCATGAGCGACGACGTGCCGCTGGTCGTCGCCGAGGTCAACCCACAGGCGCTGGACGTCCACCGCGGGATCGTCGCCAACCCCAACTGCTCGACCATGCAGATGGTCGTCGCGCTCAAGCCGCTGCACGACGAGGCGGGCATCGAGCGTCTGGTCATCAGCACCTACCAGGCGGTGTCCGGAACGGGCAAGCGCGCCGTCGACGAGCTGCTCGACCAGTCGCACGCGCTGCTGCACGAGCAGGCGATCGCCGCGCCCGAGTCCTACGCCCACCAGATCGCCTTCAACGCCCTGCCGCACGCGGGCAGCTTCGCCGCGGGCGACGACCACACCGACGAGGAGCGCAAGCTGATCAACGAGACGCGCAAGATCCTCGGCGACCCGTCGATCGCCATCTCGGCGACGTGCGTACGCGTGCCGGTCGTCAACGGGCACTCCGAGGCCGTCAACGTGCAGACCAGCCGCGAGCTCTCGCCCGAGCGCGCGCGCGAGCTGCTCGACGCGGCGCCCGGCGTGACCGTGCTCGACGACCCCGACGCGGCGCTGTACCCGCTGGCGATCGACGCGGCCGGCCGCGACGACGTGTTCGTCGGGCGCATTCGCCGCGACGCCGGCCACGAGCGCGCGCTCGATCTGTGGATCGTCGCCGACAACCTGCGCAAGGGCGCCGCCACCAACGCCGTGCAGCTCGCCGAGCTGCTCGACGAGCGCGGGCTGCTCGGCACGCGCGCCGACGCCGCCGCCACCCCCGCCGCCTAGACTCCGCGGGATCTCGCGACCACGCCCTGCCCGCGCCCGGACGGCGCACCGCCGCCTAGCGCGGCTCCCACACGGGTGCCGTCAGACGGCCCGGTCGAGCCGTCTGCGCTGAGTCCGAGAAGGACTAGCGCCCTACCGCGCGAAGTGACAGCCGATGATCTCCTCGGAGGTACAGCGCACGCTCGTCAAGTCTCCGCCGGAGCTGTGGGCGGAGATCAGCGACCCCGACGCCCTGGCCCGTCATCTCGGCGAGTTCGGCGAGATCCACATCACGCGCCTCGACCCCGAGCAGCGCGTCGAGTGGGAGGCCGGCGACGCCAGCGGCAGCGTCGTCATCAAGCCGTCCGGCTGGGGCACGAAGGTCAGGCTCACGGTCACGCGTGAGCTCGCCGAGTCCGAGTGCGCGGCCGTGGCGGAGACCGAGGCCGAGACTCGGCCCGAGCCTGACGCCGCCTCCGAGTCCGAGGCGCAGCCGCAGGTCGCGGCCGACGCCGAGAATGCGCAGGTCGGCGAGATCGCCCGGCCTGATGCGCGCGATTATGAGGCCGAGGCGGAGGCGTACGCCGGCGAGCCGTGCGAGGTTGAGCGGACCGAGCCCGAGCAGGCCGCGTTCGAGCAGGCCGAGCCCGACGATGTCGGTGTGGGCCAGGCCGACGACCACGCCGAGCGCCAGGCGGCGCCCGAGCCGAGACGAGGTTTCTTCGCGCGATTGTTCGGCCGGCGGCGCGCT
>DATHJQ010000162.1:0-7081 GCA_035286505.1 Solirubrobacteraceae bacterium
AGTCGCGCCCACTGTCGGCGCGGCAGGCCCGCCAGATCGGACGCGTCCACGGACGGTCGAGATACAGCGAGATGCTCGTCGCCAGGAACACGCCGGCGGTCGCCGTGTGCAGCGCGCGCGCCGCGGGAGTGCGCTCGGGCATCAGCCGGCCGTAGACATGGCCTGTCGCATACAGCCATGGGGGGTCGATCAGAAACGACATGAATGCTCCTTTCAGGTGGGTGACGGCGCGAGCGCGTGCTGCACGCCCGCGCCCGGGCGCTCGGAGGGCAAAGCCCGGCTGAGCAGGTGAAAGGCCAGGCGCGTGGCGAGCGCCATGATCGTCAGCTGCGGGTTGACGCCGAGCGCGCTCGGGACGACGGAGCCGTCGGCGACGTGAAGCCCACGAACGCCGTGCACGGCCAGATCGCCATCGGTCACCCCGTGGGTGGCTCGGGCGTCGGCGCGGGCGGTGCCGAGCGGATGAAAGGCCATCAGTTTGAGGTCGCGTGCGCGTGCCCGCTGCGCGGGCACGCCTTCGGGCAGCGGCAGGTACACCTCGCGCGCGCCGGCGGCGAGGAACAGCTCCTGCAGCCGCGCTAGTCCGCTGCGGAACCTCGCGACGTCGTCCGCGCAGAGGTCATAGCGGATGACCGGCCGCCCGGCGACGTTGCGCACGCGACCGCGCGAGGCGTCGCTGACCATCAGCCCGAACTGGGCCAGGCGCCGGTAGCGGCGCATCGCCTGCGTGTGGCGCTCGCCGGTCAGCGGCAGCGCCATGGCCGCATACGCCGGCGGGCCGGCGACGCCCTCGAACATGACGCCTTCTGCTGCGAACTCGTCCACGTAGAAGCTCTGCGGCACACCGCGCGCCATGTCGACGATCTCGTCCATCAGCGCGAAGCCGGCGGTCGCCGGATGCAGCGCGAGGTTCGCGCCGCGCTGGCCCGAGGCGTCGGGCACCCCGCTGCGCTGCAGCAGCAAGGGTGTGTGAATCGTGCCGCAGGCCAGAACGACCGTGGGCGCGCGCACCTCCAGGCCGCCGCCGTCGGCCAGCCGCGCGCGCACGCCGCGCGCCGCGCCGCGCCGCACGAGCACTTTCTGCACGTCGGCACCAGTGACGATCTGCGCCGAGGCGGCTGCGGCGCGCGGTATGTAGGTGATGCCCGTGTGCTGCTTTGCCGAGGTGGGGCAGCCGAACACGCACACTCCCGAGCCCACGCACCCGCGGGCGTTGCGCCGCAGATAGCCGTGCGACCAGCCCAGCCGCTCGGCGCCGCGGCGGGCGACAGCGGCGTTGTTGCCGGCGAGCTCGGGTGTGACCTCGTCCACCGACAGCGCTCGCTCGACGCGCTCGAAGCACGGGCGCAGCGTCGCCGCGTCGAGCTCCAAACCGAACTCGCGCGCCCAGCGGTCGAGCACGCGCGGCGGAGTGCGAAAGCAGGTGCCCGAGTTGACGAGCGTGGTGCCGCCGATGCCGCGTCCGAGCGGCAGCGCGATCGGCGGGGCTCCCAGCGTGGCCGACTGCCCAGCGTCGCGATACAGACGCGCGAGCATCTGCGGCGGGCTGGCGCTGAAGCCATCCGGGTCGTGGCGCGGCCCCTGCTCGAGCAGCACCACGCGGGCTCCGCCCTCGGCCAGCTCGGCCGCCACGACGGCGCCGCCGGCGCCCGCGCCGACCACGCACACGTCGGCGTCGATGCCGCTCACGGCCGGCCCTCGGCGCGACGCAGCGCGCGCCCGCGAGACACGACGCCGGCGGCGTCCCAGCCGAGCATGCGCCCGACGGTCGCGTCGTCGTAACGGCCGAGCGCGAGCATCGAGCACGCCACCTGCCCTGCCAGCGGCGCGCGCGCGAGCAGGCGGGCGCCGCGCGGGCGGCGCCCGAGCGCGAGCAGCAGCCGCAGCCCGGCGCGCTGCGGCCACGGCGAAGCGGCGATCAGGCTCTGCAGGCCGTCGCTCACTGGACCATCCATCGCCCCTGCCCGACCGCGAGCTCCTCGACGGCCGCCGCGGCGGCTTCGCCGTCGCGCGCGGCCACGGCGGCGGCGGCGCGAGCGTAGAGGGGCCCGAGCTCGGCTCGATGCGAGACGAGCGCGGCGAACGCGTCGGCGTGTGGCAGGTAGAGCTCGCGCACGGAGTTCATGACGAGCTGGAAGACGAGGTTGCCGGCGGCCTCGACGAGGGCCGCCATGAACGCCCAGTCGGCGAGCAGTGCCACACCGTCGTCGGCGGCGCCTGCCACGGCGTCGGCCAGCTCGCGCAGCGACGCCGCCTGCTCGGCCGAGCGACGCTCGGCGGCGAGCCGCGCGGCCTGCACGAGCAGCAGGCGCCGTGCTTCGAGCAGGTCGCCGAGCAGGGCGGCGTCGACGCTGCCGCGCAGCGCGAGCGCCTCCAGCCCCCCCGAGCGCTTCCAGTCCAGCACGCGCGTCGGCTCGCCGTGGCGGACCTCCACGAGGCGCAACTGCTCCAGGCGCCCCAGTGCCTCGCGGACAGAGGCCATGTTGACGCGCAGGTCCGCCGCGAGGGCGCGCTGCGAGGGCAACCGCTCGCCAGGGCGATAGCGCCCGCTGAGGATCGCCTCGCGCAGTTGCGTGAAGACGTGATCGGGCACGGACGTCCTAGGAATCGAGGAAAGCATGCCAACCACTGTACCGGTGTTCCGAACAGTCTGGTGCGCGGCGGCGGCGATCGCGCGCGGGCGTGCGTCACAATGCGTGGATGCCAGGTGCGCGCGCGCAACTGAAGCTCATCGCCCCCTCGGCGTCGCCAGAGGAGGCGGCCGCTGTCGTGGCGGCGCTGGAGCGCTTCATGCGCGCCACCAAGCCGACCCCAGCGCCCGCGAGCAAGCGCCCGGAGGCGTGGCAGCGCGCGGCTATGCTCGAAGGCGTGGAGCGAGCGTCCGAGGCCGATGTTTCGGACCCCTGGATAAATACCTGAAAGCCGCTAGGCTTTAGCCTCAATCGTCTTCTCGCCTGTCGAACAACGTCTAACGCAGCCCGGGCGGCGCATCCGGGATCAGGAGGTTTCTTGATGGAGCCGGTTTCAGTCCCCTCTCAGCGCGGCACGCTGAAGGATCCAGAGGTGCTTCAGAACGTGCCCGGGCACGTGATCCCGGTTCTGCGGCGGGAGTTCGACGACTTCCAGACGGAGGCGACGAAGTTCCTCGAGGGGCAGACAGAGGAAGACGAGTTCATCAAGTTCCGTCTCAAGCAGGGCGTCTACGGCCAGCGCCAGGCGGACGTGCAGATGATCCGCGTGAAGCTTCCATTCGGCGGCGTGACGCCGGAGCAGATGGAGGCGTTTGCGGACGTGGTCGAGAAGTACGTGCCGCTGAACAAGGGCCACATCACGACGCGCCAGAACATCCAGATGCACCACGTGCCGCTGCTGGAAGCCGAGAAGGCGATCCGCGAGCTCGGCGACAGCGGGCTGTCCAGCCGCGAGGGCTGCGGCAACACGATGCGCAACGTCACGGGTGACCCATGGGCGGGCGTGGCCAAGGACGAGCTGTTCGACCTGACTCCGTACGCGGGCGCGTACGTGCGCTACTTCGTGCGCCACCCGACGACGCAGGCGATGCCGCGCAAGGTCAAGACGTCCTTCGACGGCGGCCCGCGCGACCGCGCGATCAGCGGCATCCACGACGTGGCGTTCCGCGCTCGCGTGCGCGAGATCGAGGGTCGCGGCGAGGTGCGCGGCGTGGAGATGCTGGTCGGCGGCGGCACGTCGATCATGCCGCGCAAGGCACAGGTGCTGTACGACTTCCTGGAGCTCGACAACGGCGAGTATCTGAAGGTCACCGAGGCGGTCATGCGCATCTTCGACCGCCAGGAGTGGCTGCGCGCGAACCGCGCTCGCGCGCGCATCAAGGTGTTCGTGGACAAGTACGGCATCGACGAGCTGCGCAAGCAGGCCGAGGAGGAGATGCAGGGCGAGTGGGTGACCGAACGCGACTTCCCGATCGAGGACCGCCTGTTCGTCGACGACGAGCGCGAGTCGGCGCCGGCTCCGCCGCAGAGCTACGGCAAGCCGGGCACACACGACGGCACGTCGTGGGTCGGCGACCTGTCGGAGTTCGAGCGCTTCCGCGCGGCGAACGTGCGCGAGCAGAGGCAGGAGGGCTTCGTGACGGTCGAGGCCAAAGTGACGCGCGGCGACCTGACGCCCGAGCAGTTCCGCGGCCTGGCGCAGATCATGCGCGACTACGCCGGCGGCTACGCGCGCACGACCGTGCAGCAGAACTTCGTGCTGCGCTGGGTTCGCGAGGAGTGCGTGTACGACGTGTGGAGGGCGCTGTCGGAGCTCGGGCTGGGGGAGCATGGCTCGCGTGAGATCGACGACGTCGTGTCGTGCCCGGGCACCGACTCGTGCAAGCTTGGGATAACCAGCTCGATGGGCCTCAACCAGGCCGTGCAGGAGCGCATCGAAGCGCTGCAGATCACCGACGAGCTGACGCGCAAGCTGAACATCAAGATCAGCGGCTGCCCCAACGGCTGCGGTCAGCACCACGTCGCGAGCATCGGCTTCACGGGCGCGTCGATCAAAGTCGGCGAGCACACGATCCCCGCCTACATCCCGCACGTCGGCGGCGTGTTCGAAGGCGGCGACGTGCAGTTCGGCACGCGGCTGAAGCTGCGCCTGCCGTCCAAGCGCGTGCCCGAGGCGATCGAGCGCTGGATCGGCCAGTACGAGGCCAAGCGCAACGACGGCGAGGAGTGGAACGAGTACCTGGCGCGCGTCGGCCCGGGCGAGCTGGAGGCTGAGGTCAAGGACCTGTCGATGCCGGTCGACTTCGGGTTGGAGACGATGAATCAGTTCATCGACTGGAACCGTGATGTTCCCTTTGAAGTCATTCGCGGCGAGGGCGAGTGCGCGGTATAGATCAGATGAGACAGGCGAAAGAGGACCGATCAGATGCCCCCAACACATAGCCCCATGGCGCAAGCCAATGCCCACTTCGACCCGGCTCCGAGCCTCACGCACACGCTGCGCGAGGCGGCTCGCCACGGCGAGCGGGCCGTGCTGCTGTGCTCGTTTCAGAAGGAGGAGTCGGTGCTGCTTGACGAGCTGCTGCGCCTGGACCAGGGCACCGGTCGCGCGGTGCGCATCCTGACGATCGACACGGGCGTGCTGTTCGAGGAGACGATGCAGACGTGGCGCGCCTTCGAGCAGCGCTTCGGGGTGGAGATCGAGGTGTTCGACGCGAGCAGTCCCGACGAGCCTTGGAGCGGTCCCGACCACTGCTGCTCGGTCGCCAAGGTGGCGGCGCTGGAGCGCGCGCTGGACGGCGCGGAGGGCTGGATCACGGGCATCCGCCGCGATCAGGGACCGACGCGCGCGAGCGCCGAGCTGATCGAACGCGACAACGTGCGCAGGCTGTGGAAGTACAACCCGCTGGCCCACTGGAGCAACAAGGACCTGTGGCGGCGCATCCACGAGCGCGACCTGCCCTACAACCCGCTCCACGACGCGGGCTACGAGTCGATCGGCTGTGCGCCTTGCACGCAGCCCGGCAGCGGTCGCGAGGGTCGCTGGGCGGGCACCGACAAGACCGAGTGTGGCATCCACGTAGAAGTTCACGACCCCGGCGCTTGACATGGCGGTCGCAACGCGCGCTCAGCTGAGCCACCTGCGGGCGCTGGAGTCCGAGGCGATTCATGTGATGCGCGAGGTGGCGGCGGAATTTGAGAAGCCGGTGCTGCTGTTCAGCGGCGGCAAGGACTCGATCGTGCTGCTGCGCCTGGCCGAGAAGGCGTTTCGCCCGGCGCCGTTTCCATTTCCGCTGATGCACGTGGACACGGGCCACAACTTCGCAGAGGTGATCGAGTTTCGCGACCGCCGCGTGGCGGAGCTGGGCGAGCGGCTGATCGTGGCGAGCGTGCAGGAGTCGATCGACAGCGGCCGTGTGGTCGAGGACACCGGGCCGCGTGCGTCGCGCAACCAGCTGCAGACGGTGACGCTGCTGGACGCGCTGGCCGAGCACGGCTTCGACGCCGCGTTCGGCGGCGCGCGTCGCGACGAGGAGCGCGCGCGGGCGAAGGAGCGCGTGTTCTCCTTCCGCGACGACTTCGGCCAGTGGGACCCCAAGAACCAGCGTCCGGAGCTGTGGAACCTGTACAACGGCCGGATCTCCAAGGGCGAGAACGTGCGCGTCTTCCCGATCTCCAACTGGACGGAGCTGGACGTGTGGGAGTACATCGACTCCGAGCAGCTGGAGGTGCCCTCGATCTACTTCTCACACGAGCGTGAGGTGTTCAGGCGCGACGGCATGATCTACGCCTGGCGCGAGGGCACGGAGCTGATCGACGGCGAGGAGACCTTCTCCGAGACGGTGCGCTACCGCACGGTCGGCGACATGAGCTGCACCGGCGGCGTGCTGTCGCAGGCGACGACGCTGGAGGAGGTCGTGATGGAGATTGCCGCGACGCGGGTGACCGAGCGCGGCGAGACGCGTGCGGACGACCGCGTGTCGGAGGCGGCGATGGAGGACCGCAAGAAGGCCGGATATTTCTAGGATGCTCGGGTCGGCTTCCAGCCTCCCCCCTGATGTGTACGTCCGCCCTCCGGGCGGTCGTGATCGCGGCCTTCGGCCGCTGTTGATGGGAAGGCCGTATTGATGGGCGCGCTTCGCGCGGATATGCGTGCGTCGCGCGCGCCGGTCGCGCAGTGACGCTAGACCTGCTGCGCTTCACGACCGCAGGGGCTGTGGACGACGGCAAGAGCACGCTGATCGGCCGCCTGCTGTTCGACTCCAAGCAGGTGTTCGAGGACCAGCTCGAACACGTGGCGGCGGCGAGCGAGCGCCGCGGCGGCGAGGGGGCGCTGGACCTGGCGCTGCTGACGGACGGGCTGAAGGCCGAGCGCGAGCAGGGAATCACGATCGACGTGGCCTATCGCTACTTCGCGACGCCGGCGCGCCGCTTCATCATCGCCGACTGCCCGGGCCACCGCCAGTACACGCGCAACATGGTCACGGGCGCGTCGACGGCCGATCTGGCCGTGGTGCTGGTGGACGCTCGCCGTGGCGTGACCGAGCAGTCCAAGCGCCACGCGTTCATCAGCGCGCTCTTGGGTATCCCGCGGATGGTCGTGGCGATCA
>DATHJQ010000163.1:0-14919 GCA_035286505.1 Solirubrobacteraceae bacterium
CAGTCTGGCACTGAGCGCGACGAGCGAGTAGCGCGCCTCTCGGTAGGTGCGCAGGAGGACCGGAGCCGGCGGGCGGTGCTTGTGGTTGAGGGTTTCGGGCGGGCGAAGGACGCGTGCTACGTCCACGCACCCCGGGTCGCCGCCGAGGAGCGCGGAGAGCCTGCGGTTGGCACGCTCGACCTCTTGGGAGCTAGCGAGCTGCGCCAGCTGCCAGTAAAGGTGCAAGTGCCCGGGCGTGCCCGAGACGATCTCCATGCTCGGGGGAAGGGCAAACGCCGACAGGCGCTCGCTGCAATCTACGCGATCGCACTCGATGAAGACGAACCGCGAGCCGGCGATCGCATGCTTGCCGCCGTGCGACGCGTCCTCGCGAAGCGCTACGCCGAGGTAGACGTCGCTGGCATTGGCGAGCCGTTCGATCGACCGCGCAGTCCGCCCAACTTCGTGCGCCGGCAGGGCCCGGCGGCTCATCCGGGAGCCGGGGCCGGCGCCCCGCCAGCGCACGTCGAAGAACTGACCGGGCGCTGCGTCCTGCGCGAGCATCCGAAGATAGGCCAGCAGCGCCGGCTTAGGCGTCTCGCTCACGCTCGCACACCTCCGGCATGTAGGCGGCGAGGTACTCAAACTCGCCGTTGAGGAGAGGAACCTGCTCGGGGTGGCGCGCCGCCCACGCACAGCACTGATCGAGACTGAGCTCGCCACGACGCATCGCGGCGATCCTCTGAGCGGGCGTCATCGCCCACAGAGACCGCAGACGGGCGCGGCGCGCGTCGATGTTCTGGAGCGCGTTGTCTAGTACCTGTGTCTTGCTCATGGTGTCGACCACGACTAGGGCTGGCGCCCGTGTCCCGGGTCGGAGCACGGGCGCCATGCGCACTAGGCGGAGGCGGTCTGGTCCCCCTCAGCTCCCGTGGCGACCTCGGTCGGCGCGGGCTCGGCGTTGGTTCCGTTCTTGGAGCGCTCCCTGCCGTCGGGCAGGAACTGCACGAGCTCGGCGACGATCTCGATCGCTTGACGCTTGGCGCCGTCTGAGACCTCCCACTCGCGCCAGTCCAGGCGGCCGTCGATCGCGACGGGCGAGCCCTTGGCGAGATAGCGAGCGACGTTCTCGCCGGGCCCGCCCCAGACGACGATGTTGAAGTAGTTGGGCTTGTCCTCCCACTCGCCGCTGTCGCTGTTCTTGCGCCGCCCGTTGCAGGCGATGCGCAGATTGCAGACCGACGCTCCGCTAGGGAGCGAGCGCAGCTCTGGGTCTGCGGTGAGGTTGCCGGTGAGAACGACGCGATTGATGTTGTTCATTTGAGTTACCTCCGTGGTCGGTGGTGATCGTTAACGCAGCCCAAAACGAGGCCGACGGGCGCGCGGAACCGAAGCCCGTCAGGGCGAAGGGAAACCCCCTTGTGGGGGTTGCAGCGCCAGCCCGGCGGCCTCGAAAATGGGCAAGTAACGAGCGCCGCCGACCAGCGAGGCGGTCTAGAGGGGTTCGGGCCAAGCCTCTTGGCTGTACGAGGTCCGTACGTTTGGAGTCTTTGGAGCATCCTCGGGGTCGGTCTGCGTTGACGCGAGCGGCACCCGCGCCTCGGTTAATGAGCGCAATCAGCCGACAGCGGCCAACGACTTGAACTCCTGATCGGTTGGCCCGTCGCGCCCATGGCCAGAGCTGCCGCGGGGTCATGGCCGCTCTGGGTCACCGACGGTCAGTAGTTCGCGATGACCGGCAGACAGTCGATCAGCCACGTGCTCTTCAGGTGCAGCTTCTTTGAGTTGGGAGCGCGCTCGTGAGGGTGCAGGCCGTTGGGCAGCGACCGTGGGCGAGGCTCGTTGTGTGCCTCATCGCACTGGCGGTGTTCGGTTTCGCAGTCAGCGGCGCTGCGGCTTGGTGTTGGACTCAGGCGGCCAGGGTGCTGGAGCTCAGCGGGCCGATGCGCCTGCCCAGAGCTGACGCGGCGCAGGCGATGTGGCGTGTGCTGACGCATGGCGGCTGGGGCTCGCCTTCCAGCGCATTTCCGACACCGGCTGAGCGCGCCGCGGCTCCCGCTCCCTGGGCCTACGGTTGTGCCGGGGTCGGCTTCCTAGTCGTGTCGTTCGGCTCGATCGTCGGGGCGCTCCGACGCGTGCATAGGTGGCAAAGCGGCTCGCCGCTGGGCAAGGAGCGGCGCAGCCTTGAGCGCCACGCGGTCGATCGCGCGTGGGTGCGTTCCAGGACGTGGGCGCTGCCCTCAGACCTGCGGCGCCTGTGGGTGTCAGGTCCCGTGTCTGGCCGTCCCTACCTTGGCGTGATCGGCAAGATGCCCCCGCGAGTGCTCGCCGCCGAGCGTGAGGTGCAGCCGATGGTCGTCGCACCGCCGCGTGCTGGCAAGTCGAGCGGCTTTGTCGTGCCGTGGCTGCTCGACCACGACGGGCCCGCGCTTGTGCTCTCCACCAAGCGAGACGTCTATGACGCGACCGCGCCCCTACGTCGCGGCCTGGGGCGGGTGTGGGTCTATGACCCATTCGGGGATCGTGCAAGCGTGGGCTTCACGCCGCTGGTCCCGGCACAGACGTGGGCTGGTGCACTGCGTGCTGGGGAGGCGCTTGCAAGCGCGGCGCATCCCGACCAGGCCAACGCTGCAAACGAGTTTTGGGACAAGGAGGCGGCGAGCATGTTGGCGCCGCTATTGCACGCCGCAGCCCTCGTCGACGAGGGCATGGACGAGCTCGTGCGCTGGCTGGACGCTCGGGATTTCCAAGTCGCCGTCAGCGCGCTCAAGCGGGCCGGTGCAGAGTCCGCCGCCGACCAGCTGGAGGGAGTCGGGCGCCGCGATGAGCGAAACCGCGAGACGACGGTGATGAGCGCGCTGAACTTGCTCAGGGCCTACCGCTATCCCCAGGTCACGGCCTGCGCAAGCAGCGACCTTACGCCGGAGCGGTTCCTCGATGGCGAGGCGAACACGATCTACGTCGTTGCCGCCGAGCACGACCAGGAGGCGCTTCGGCCGGTGATCCTCGCGCTGGTCTCTGCGATCTACCAGGCGGCGATCGTCAAGGCGAGGCGAGGCGGCGCGCTCGATCCACGGTTGTTCATCCTCTTGGATGAGACGGCCAACATCGCGCCGGTCCGGACGCTCGGATCGTGGCTATCGCAATGTGGCGATCATGGCATCCTCATCGCGACCTTTTGGCAGTCGATCGCGCAGATTGATAACCGCTACGGCCGCGCTGCCCGCGACGCGATCTGCGCAGCCTCCACGGCCCAGGTCTTCCTGCCCCCGCTCGCTGACCCGACGAGCAGCCGCTACCTGACCGAGCTACTTGGCGAGGAGCCCGTCGCCAACGCCTCGACGTCAACCGGCCGATCGAGTCACACCCTCAGCGTCGGCCATCAGAAGGCCGGGCCCTCCCCGTGGCTTCGTCAGATTGAGCGCGGACGAGCGATCCTCGTGTATCGCGACCTGCCGCCCGCGGTCGTGCGCGCGCCCGGATGGTTCGAGGACCCGCGCTTCGCTCGCTACGCAGGCCTGCTGGCCGTGCGTCGCGACGGGCTTGCAGATGTCGGGGAGTCTCGAGCTCGTCGGCCGCCGGTTCCTGGCGTAGGCGCCGACCCATCAGAAGGGAGGGGGGCCATTCGGCCCCGCTCCTCTCCGCTTGAGCACCTTAACGGCCAATCAAAACGAAATTGATACGCCCCCGCCCGAGCTGATGTTGGTTGCATCGCCACTTTCTGCATGATCACCGGAGGCAGGCCCGGTCGAGGCTTCCTGGTGGTTCGATTGCGTCACTGTGACTTTGTTGTCGTTGCCGCCACTGCCAGCTGCTGAACTGCTCGTCGGTGCTGATTGAGTGGTCGGCGAGGGTGTGGGTGCGTTCATACCGCTGGTCGTTGGAACTGCCGGCACCGACGCTGGGGCTTTCGGGGCCAGATGAGCGACGTGCTGGTGATGCCGTTTGTGGCGTCGGTGGCGTGGCGTCTTGTGGTGCGTCGGGGTGGAAGCAATCGCCGTTGAGCCGGTGGCCCCCGGAAGGCCGAGGCTCGCCAGACCAGCAACGAGCCCACCCAGAGCGATCGCCAGTACCGACGATCCGACCGCAACCTGTCGGCTAACGCCAACAATCGGAGATCGCCAGGATCGCCAGGCAAGCGTTGCGCCAACCACCATTGCGATGAAGCCGCCCCATATGCCGGCGACCCCGAGCGTTGGAGCGAACGATTCAATGCTTTTGATGAGCTTCCGCGCGATTCCCAGCGAGTCCCGAACCGCCGGGAACTGACTAGCCACGACTACCGCGCTTCCGATGAGGCCGACCGCGCAAGTCGTCCACCGTCGCAACACATGTCTTTGTGGATCGTTAGGGTTCTGCATGGGCGTCTCCTTCCCAACCAGGGGGCTAGATGTCCAATTAGGAGGACCGGCGGTCGCCCAACGACCCCGGTCCTCTGCTTTCCTTCCGATAGTTTCGCTCGCTGTGGACTGCCGTGTTACAGCTTTGTGAAGGGCTGGATGGGTCGTCTAGACCCTCGTTCGGCGTCCCAACTCCAATCTTTCCGCGTCTTCTCCAAGCGCGCACCTTGGCTGCTGATCCTCGGGCTACGCTACATAAACCTGGCACATCTTCGGCCAGTTGGCAAGAGACAAACATCAAGCTGCACAGCTGGAAAGCTAGACCGTACGTTTGAGTCAGGGACGCGACTATTGCCGTGCATTTCGTGCGTCATAGGATGCAATTTGTGCGCGGCCCACGCGAAGGCCTCGATCAACTCGACGGACGTATCCTCGACTTGTTGTCGAAGGACGGGCGAGCGTCAATAACGTCGATCGCCAAAGCCCTCAGGTTGTCTCGTCCCGTGGTAAGTCGACGTATAAAGCGGCTGGAGGACGAAGACTACATTTTGAAGTACACGATCGTACTCGGGCGTCAAAGCCAGGCGGCCGAAGCGTATGTGGAGGTCACGCTGACCAAACAGGCGAGTGTCGACGACTTCCTTGCCAAGGTTATGAAGCTGTCGAGAGTGCGTGAGGCAGCGCAGATCGCAGGACGCGACGTAGACGCCATGCTGCGCGTGCGCGCTCAGAGTAATGACGAGCTCTCCGACGTCGTGAATGAGCTTCGGGAATGGCCCGAGGTAAAAAGCACCGTGACGATGCCCGCAAGCCACCGTCAGCGACATGTCTGAGGGCACGCGAGGCGTGGCAATGCGGAGCGTGACCGCCGTGCGCAGTCGCTCTGGTGGACGCAGGGTGGCGGGCGCTGCGAGCGTGGGGCCATGAGAGCCCAACGCGCGTTGCCGATCGGGTGCTGGCCGAGCTTGCAGTTGTCAAGAACGCCTGAGCGACGATGTCCCGGCACCCGGTTCGCGCAAAGGTGATCAGCTGAGAAGCGTGGCGAAGGGTCGCTTACGGCAGCGATCGGGACCTTGCTCCATTCATCAACGACGAGCCCTTCCCGCTGAGGATTGCTGACGAAGAGCGCAGCTCGACGGGGCGAGTAAGCAGGGCGTGACGACTATCAAGAGCCGCGGCATCTCGCCGGACCTCTTGGGGGGTTCGCGGCTTGTGAGTGGCGTCGTGGAGGATTAGCGACCTAATCCGCGCGGCAGCCGTTTCGCTCGTCCTGGCCGAGCTGCTGCCACCGGGAGACACTTCGACGCCCATCTTAGAAAGACCTGAAGTCCCACTCGCCGGATACTGCAGCGGTTTCAGCTAGCGGCTAGCACGACGATTGCCGGTTTGTGACGGACGGGGCTCGCGTCCTCGCTCTCCACTACGCGTTTCGCGCCCGACTAGGCGACAGTAATTCGCTGGGCCGGTTCCGTGCAGTGCCGGTCAGCAACGCTCAATGACCGACGCAAACGCAGTCGCTGAGCGAGCCACAGCGCCACGACGAGGCGACGTAAGCAACCGCCAAGTGGTCGGGCACTACGTTGGCCGACGCGCCGGCGAGGCCGCGCAGGCTGTGCGGTGCGCCGGCCTCAAACCGGGGCTTGATCGCGCATTTGGCTGCGCCAGTGAGCTGTTTGGAAAGGTCGTCGCGCAGGAGCCCACGCCCGGAAGCGAATTGGCGCGCAACGGTCTGGTCACGCTGCACGTCGCGGCCCCCGGTGGCGCCGAGGAAGACGCGAAGGCCGCGACGCAGTCGGTGGCTGTCGAGAACCCCCTGCTGCCGCAGCGCGACCGAGGAGAGCCTGCATCGACCGTCCAAGCGGGCGCGAAGCGTCGGCGCAAGCCGGGCAGCACAAAGCGTAAGGCGCACGGGCTGGACTCACCGCCCGCACCCACACCGCGTCTGCCTGCGAATTACGACGCGCCGGACGCTCTGGACTATGGCGATTGGGCGACGCGCGAGATCGAGCGCGGCGACAGCGACGACGAGCAGTCCATGCCAGAGAATCCGGGCAGTGAGGATTCGACGGGCGAAGAGTTCGTTGTCCGTGCGGAGGAGCTGTTTGCCGGTCGCGCCGGCTCGCCTTGGCGGCGTATGTATCCGCAGCGACGCCGGGGCACTGACCTGCGAGCCCGCGTTGCCGAACATCCGCTGCTGGTGCGTGTCGCGCTCGCTCTGCTCGCCGTCTGGGTGCTCGTCGGCGTTGCCGCGGCGCTCAGGGCCGACTCCGGCGCTCCACGTCGCTCTGCTCCCCCGCGACAGACGGCGAGCGGTCCTCTGGCGCGCGTAAGCGGTCTGAGGCCGTCGACAGAGACGCGAAGCCCAGCCCGAGCGCCCGTGCCTAAAGCAACCAGGCCGAGTGCTCGCCGACGCGGACAAAGCCGCCTGCGGAAACGTTCGGCAGTGCTCGGGCAGCCAGCGTCGCCACCGGCGGCGGGCAGCGCTCCGACGTTTACGCGGCCTGTCGCGGTTGCTCCAAGCCCTCCGCCTTCGCCGGTGCAGACAGAGGGCCACGGCGGGCCGTTCTCGCCATGAGCCTCGGCAATCGACAGGACAAGGAGGTGGGGCCAGTGATGGCGCTCCCATTGAGAAATACCCGTACGCGCCGAGTAACCGGAGCGAGCTTGCTGGCGCAAGTAGCACTCGCGCTGTTGATCGGGCTGCTGGCGGGGGCGCTGGTCCTCGCCGCGCTGCCCGACCCGACTTTGCACGCCCTCAACTCCGCCGGGGCCTTTCACGGGACCCCGATCGATGGGGTGCAGACCTTTGTCGACAGGCTCAAGGGCAACATCGTCTGGCTCGGTGCCACCGTGATGGGTCTGGTGATCGCGGTCGTCGGGATCATGTTCATGGTCGGCCACAGGCAAGCGCATGACATCGCGATCCGGACGATCACGGGCCTGGCGATCCTCGCGTCGATCAGCGGGATCGTGGCGTAGGGGATGCTCCCGCCGCTGCCCATACCGGGCGTTCCGTCCTTGCCTCTCCCCGGCCTTCCTTCGCTGCACGGCATCATCGAAGCGATCGCCAAGGGGTACTTCGGGGCGCTTGCACACGCGCTCGTCCCGAGCTGGCTCAAGCATGGGACCGTCGCGACGATCCAGCATCTTGTCGCGCTGCCGGACCCGGCGAGCTGGACTCACGTTGGCCAGTTGCAGGGCGACATGGTCTACCTCGGCGCGATGCTGCTGCCCGTCACCTTGGCGGTCAGCGCCGTGCGCTACTGGCTCGTCGGCCTGACCGGAGCGGCGCATCCGATCGGGGCCGTGGGGCGCTGCGCATCGGTGACGTTCGTGCTCGTGGCCTACCGCTGGTTTGTCGAGCAGGCGGTCGCCGCGGCAAACACTCTCACGCACGCGGTTCTCGGCTTCCCTGTCGTGGCAAACGGGCTTCAGCGGCTCGTCGGCGTCCTGTTCGGGGGCGCGCTGCTCTCAGGCGCAGGCGGTGTCTTCGGCGCCTTGCTGGTGATCGTCGGCGTCCTCTTCGCCGCGGGCCTGTTCGCCGCACAAGTGCTCTTGACGCTGGTGCTGGCGGTGATGATCGTCGCAGGCCCGCCGCTGATCGCGCTCTCGGCGATCCCCGAGCTCTCTCACCTCGCGCGAACCTGGGCGCACGCGCTGCTTGCGATCGCCCTCGTCCCGTTTGGTTGGACGGTGCTGTTCGCAACGGCCGGCGCGCTGTGCCTTGACGCGACGAGCTTTACCGGCGGAGCGGGCGGACTTCCCGGCCACGTCGCCGCGGCCTTTGCGGGCCTGATCACCTTCGCCATCGCCGTGCGGCTTCCGTTGATGCTGCTCGGCGAGCTTCGCCACCTGCTCGGCGCGGCGGGCATGAGCCATGGCGCACGCGGCGGATCGAGCCAGAGCGCGATGCCGGGTGCCGAGCGGGTGCGGGCGGCGCAGGCGCGGCTGCGCTCGGCGGCCTTTGAGGGAATCCCCTCGCTCGGGCGAAGCGCGGGGCGCGCCGCCGGAGCACTCGGCGCTCCAGCGGGAGGCCCACTTGGCGCTGCAGGGCACAGGCTCGCCGGCGCGGCGCGTCGCGGTGGCATCCTGCCTGCCACGGCGGCCGGCGTCCTGGGTGGCGGGGTCGCGGGCCGCGGCACAGCGCGCACGAGCGCAACGCCCGCTCGCCGCGGGGTTCGTGAGCGTCTGCGAAGCGCTGGTGTGATCCTGGCCAACGCCCCGAGCGAGGCACGAGCAGCGATGGTCACGAGCTCGCGCAAGGCCGCCCGCCGTGCGACAAGTCGCGCAGGTTCGCCGCCGGCGCCGACGGCCGCAGGCAAAGGCGCCGCGGCGAGCAACGCCACGGGCAGCGTCGCCGCGAACCTCGCCCCACCCCAGACACCGCCAACTCGTCGCAGCGCAAGCCCGCGCGCTCGTACGCAACGCCCGGTCGCCGCGCCGGGCGGCGCCCGCGGCGCCACGGCTTCCACCAGAGCGCCGAGCCCGGGTGTCGCGGTGTCCGGCGCCGAGCGGCGCGGCAAGCCCGCCGGCGGCGCGGGTCCTCACCCCGGCGCCAAGGTCAAGTCAAACGCGGCGCGCGAAGCAGCCGGTGGCGCGAGCAAACAAGCGACCAATCGCCCGCGCCCGAAGCGCCAGAGCAAACCGCCGCCACCAGCGCCCGCTCCACCCCGCAGCCAGCGCCCCGGCCGGCGCGCGGTGCGACGCAAGCCACGTCCACGGAGGGCATCGTGATTCATCGCACGTATCGCTCACTGGACGAAGCACCCAAGCTGGTCGGTTTCACGGTGCGCCAATGGGCAGCGCTGATCACGGGCACCGGCGCGATGCTCGGCGTCATCTACCTGGCGCACCTGCCGGCGAAGCCGGCGATCACTCTCTGCGTGTTCGTCATCGGCCTGCCAGCCGCGCTCACCTACGTCTCAGAGAGCGGCGGCCTCCAGCTCGGCGTGCTGTTGCGCGACATGTGCCATTGGCGCTTGCACCGCCAGTTGCTAGCAGCGGTCCCGGCTGGCTTTGACGGCGGACGAGGCCTGGTCGTCATTGACGAGCGGGGCGATCATCTTGCGCAAGGCGATTTGCCAGCCAGCGACCGGGAAGCCAGCCATCCGCCGCTCCCCTGCGACACGCTCGACAGCCTGGTCGGCGGGGAGCGCTGGGAGCGATGAGCGCCAGGCGCACCGCCGCCGAGCTGTTGGGCGTCGCGGCGATCGACGCGGAGGGCCTTCTCGTGCGCGAGGACGGCACATACGTCCGCTACCTGGAAGTCGGCTGCGTCAACCCGCTCGTTGTCGAGCAGGCCGAGGCCGAGCGGATCTCCGAGGCCTTCGGCCAGCTCGCCGCGCGGCTGCCCGACCGCCAATCGCTTCAGCTCTACATGCAAGGCACTGCCCTTGACCTGCAGGACGTGATCGCACGGGAGACCCACCGATGCGAGCAGGCGGCCGGCGCCGCAGAAGACCTCGGCGAGCACGAGCGCGCAAGGGCGATCCGGCGCCTGGGGATTGCCCAAGAGCAGTCGCTTCGGGCAAACGCGCTAAGCATCGCGCCGCTGCAGCTGCGCTACCTGGTGATCTGCCCTTGGCAGACAGGCCGCCCAAGCACGCACGCGCGTAGGAAGGTAGGCCGAACGCTGCGTGTGAAGTCCACGGTCCACGAGCGCGCGATGCACGACAGCCTCAGACACACCGAAGGCGTGCGCGGCGATCTGGAGGCGATGAGCGTTTCAGCGCGGGCGCTCGACGGCGGGGAGGTGCTGGACCTCTTGCACCAGCGCTTTGACCCTGACGCGCATGAAGCCGGCGAGCTGCCGGCGAGCTTTATGCGGCCTGAGGTCCTGCAGGCACCGAAGGCGGGTGAGGCGCCCCCGCACGCAAGTGCACGGGCGAGCCGACTGGCCGAGGCGATCGCCAGCGCCGAAGTCGACCTAAGCGACCGCTCGCATCTGCGCATCGGCGCCGCCGCCGTTGAGAGCTTCTATGTCTCGCTCGCGCCCGAGCAAACCTGGCTTGGCTGGCTGCTTCACATGATGCAGGCGCCACGCCCGTTTGCCCTCAGCGTGCATGTCCAGGCGACCGAGCGCTACCGCGAGCGGATGGCCCAGAAGCGCCGCTACCGGCGCATCCACGGCGTCAACCGCGGCGTCGAGCAGCGCGGGCGCCCGCTCGATCCCGACGCTCGCGTCCAGGAGGAGGAGGCCGCCGAGCTAACCGAGGAGCTGGCGACGAGCGCGGGCTCGGGGATCTACCGCGTGAGCATCTACTGCTCGCTGGCCGAGCACGGCCCCGATGGCGACAGCGAAGCCCTGCACGAGCTTTGTCAGGCGACCGCGCGCGAGGTCACGATGGCCTGCGACGCGCGGATCGGTCACGGCCTGTTCGCGCAAGCGTCGCTGTGGCAGTCGACGCTCCCACTCGGGCGCGACGTCGCCGCGCGCAAGCGCAAGTACGTCAGCCGAAACGTCGGTGACAGCTTCCCCCTATGTGGCACCAGTTGCGGAAGCCCGGACGGAATCGCACTCGGCTTCGCGCTGCCGGGCCGCACGCTAGAGCGCCTGGACCCATTCGATCCGGCGCATGCCAATCACCTGCTGCTGATCAACGGCATGTCCGGGGCCGGCAAGACGATGGCCGCGATCATCCTCTTGATCCGCGCGCTTGCGCAGGGCGCAAGCGGCTTCATCATCGACCGCGCCGGGCACTTTGACTTCCTTTGCAGCCTGATCGGTGGCGCTGCGTCGCTTGAGATCGGCTCAGGCGCGCACGCGATCAACTGCTGGGACGTGCCTGACCCGGCACGGGTCGGCGCCGAGAAGGTCGACTACCTGCTGGCGCTTCACGCTCTGCTGCTGGGCGAGCATCACGCCGGCCGCGACTCCTATGGCCTGAGTGACCTCGAGGCCAACCTGCTCGGGCTGGCGATCGGCGAGGTCTATGCGCGCTGCGCGCTGACGGGCGAGGAACCGCGCGAGCTGTTGCTGCAGGAGGAGCTTGAGCGCCGTTACCACGACGAGCGCGGCGAGGGATCGGTTGGGATCGCCGAGGCGCTTCGCAATCTCTCGATGCGCCTGAACAACTACATCGGCGACGGTCCCTATGCCTATCTCGCCGACCGCCCGACGACGATCCCCGCCGGCTCGCCGCTGGTCGTCTTTGACACGCGCTCGATTCCCGACGCGAAGGCCGCCGCGGCGCTGTTTGTGATCTGCGAGCACGTCAAGAGCCAGATCGCTCAAACGCGCGCGCTTCATCTCGCCGGCGACGGCCCCAAGCACGCTTGGGCCGGGCGGACATTCTTGGTGATCGACGAGGCTTGGAAGCTGATCGAGCGCCCCTCGACGGGACGGTGGTTCAACGACTTCGTCAGGCGCTCGCGCCATTACGCGCTGTGGTTGCTCGCGATCTCTCAGCAGCTCTCAGACTTCGACTGCGAGTACGGAAAGGCGCTGCTGGCCAACGCCGCGATGCGACTGTTCTTGCGCCAGGAGGCGCGCGAGCTGACCTACGCGCGCGAGGCGCTGAAGCTCTCACAGGAGGCGATCGACGCGATCTCCTCGCTAAAGACGGTCAGAGGCGTCTTCTCGCTTGCCTACCTGATGAACGGCACGCGCGGGGAGGGCACCGTTCAGATCGGCGTCGGCTCGCTTGAGCGTTGGATCGCAAGCTCTGACCCGGCGCGTGACGAGCCGGTTCGCCGTCTGGCGCTTCGCCAGAGCAAAAGCCGCAGCTGGCGGGCTCTTGAGCTGCTTGTCGACGAGGAGTGGCAGATGCGGGCCCTCGCCGAGCTGGAGGTCGCGGCGTGATGCAGCCACGCATGGCGATCGCGCTGGCGCGAAGTCGGCGGGTCCGCTTCGGACTGCTCGTGCTGGCGTT
This sequence comes from Solirubrobacteraceae bacterium, assembly GCA_035286505.1. GTDB lineage: Bacteria > Actinomycetota > Thermoleophilia > Solirubrobacterales > Solirubrobacteraceae > Palsa-744. The sequence continues at coordinate 12,191 of DATHJQ010000163.1, forward strand.
CATCCTGATATCCGTGCCGGTGCTGGTAGCGGGCGGCGTCGCCGGCCTGTCTGCCCACGACGCGGAAGTGGCCTGCGAGGGCGTAGCCGCTTCGAGCATCGAGACCCCCGCGGGCGCTGCAGCGTCCGCGTCACGGCTGTACGCCGCACCGCTTCAACTCGCGCCGAGGCGCTGGTATGAAGTCGGCGCGAGCACCTACGGTGGCCCCGGCGACCCGAGCTCAGGCGACTACGGCTCAATCCCCGACCCCCGGGAGTCGTTTTTGCCCGCGCACCCCAACAGCTTCGCCGAGCTGTCGGTGCTGAATGCAAATCCCGCCAACGGCGCCACGTTCACCTTCGCCGACGCCAACGCGCTTAACCAGCTGGCCTACCTGACGCAGCTGCGCGTGCGCAGCGCCGGGCGCGAGGAGATCCTGACAAAGCGCGACATCGGCTACGGGCAGGGCCCCGGGCAGTTGATCGCCGACGGCCAGCCCTATCGCCTGGACGTCTGGTGGCAGGCCGCGCGTGGGCTTTCAGTCACCAAGAGCGCGGTGCAGATACAGCTCGTCCCGCGCACCGGATCGGGCGCGACGCTGCAAGCGCTGCCCCAGTCAAGCGAATCCGGCGGTGGGTCTGACGTGGTGAGCGTCTGCGAAACGGCGCAAGACGCGGGCCGTGTCCCGCTGGCGCTCAGCGCAGGCGCGCAAACGAAGATCCTGCTAAGCGGCCTGGCAGCCGCAGGCGAAGATGCCCCCCAAGCGGTCAAGCAGATGGTCGGCGCAGGCAACCGCCTGTTCGCCGCCAGCTACCTCTACGGCGGTGCGCACGGCGCTTCCCTGGACACGCTCCAGCCGGCCTATGACTGCTCCTCGGCGGTCTCCTTTCTGCTGCACCAGGGCGGCGTGCTCGGCACGAGTGCTCTGGACTCCACGGCGCTTGAGAGCTACGGGCTGCCCGGGCCCGGGCGCTACGTCTCGATTTACGCAAACGCCGCGCACACGTTCATCTACGTCGCCGGCCTGCGCTTTGACACCGTGGAAGCGCCGGCATACGACAGCGGCCCGAACTCGGGCAAGCCCGGCCCGCACTGGCGCGTGTCGGCGTCGGTGCCCGATTGGGCTAGCTGGACCGTTCGACACCCGGCGGGGCTATGAGCACGCGCCCGGCAAGCGCGCCGCTGGCGCTCTGCCTCGTGCTCTGCGCGCTGGCCCTATGCAGCTGCGCTAACCCCGACGGGCCGGTCGCGGGGAGCGGCACCAGCCCCGTGCCATCGCCGCACAACGCGGGCGAGCCCCCAGCGCCGGCGCCGCCATCGCCGGGCGCGCAGGCGCCGAGCGACGTGCAGCCGACCGCCACCAAGGCCCTCCTCGCCTTCGCAATGCTCTACGTCAACTGGACCTACCGCACACTCGGCGAGCATCAGCGAACGCTCGGCGCGATGGCTGTCGGCGCGGCGCGCCTGTCCGAGCGCCAAGCCGCCGCGAGCAGCACCGACGATCAGAGCATCGCTCGGGGACACATATTCAACCGCGGGCAGATCGTCAGCATCGCGCACGACCTCTCAAGACCCGCCTGGTGGGTGATCGTCACCCACGAGCAGACCGGCGGGAGCACTCAGTACGAAGGACTGGCTGCCGCCTACCACGTCACGACCGCCCGGCTCGCAGGCGTCCCGGGCGGCTACGCCGTCGAACAATGGCTACCGCAAAGCTGAGCGCGATCCCTCGCTCGGGGCGCTTGGCGAGCGCTCTGCGCCGGACGTGGCCACGGGCGTATCTGGCGACTTGGCTCTCGACGCTCGGCTCCGCGCTGCTCGTCGCATTGCTGGGGGCTGGCGTCAAGAGACGCTTGCGAGCTCTGCTGGAATTGCGCCTACAGGCGACAGGCAACCCACCGCCGAGCGTAGGCCATGTTCTTGCCTTGACGGCGCACAACCTCCCGATCGCAGCCTGGCCGATCCTGCTCGGTGTGCTGGGCGCACATCACAGTCGAATCGGGCGACGAAGGGCCGACGCTTTCGTGCTCGGGGCGCTATTGGCCAACACCACGGCCGTCGGGGCAGCGATCGGGACATACGGCGCGCGCCTGCTCCCCTACATCCCGCAACTGCCGCTTGAGTGGGCCGCGCTAGCGCTTGGCGCGAGCGCGTGGCTGGTGCAGCGACGCCGAGCCTTGCTCATCAGCGACGCGCTCGGTGTGCTCGTGCTGATCGCGACCCTCCTGCTCATGGCGGGCGCGCTGGAGACCTTCGGGGTGCCCCACCGATGAGCACGCGGGCGCGATCTGCGGCGCAACTTGAGTTTTGTCCCGAACACCGGACGACCGTCGTATCAAGGGGCAACGCGTTCAGCGGAAATTGGGAGTAAATTGTATGTGCGGAATCGTTCGGCCCTATCGCTGGATCAGGGATGGCCAGGGCTGAGCGGGAGGAGAGGTATGGACGCAGAAGTTCAGCGATCAAGGAGGAAGCCGCGCAAGGGAACGGGGCGTCGCTTGGCCAGGACCGGGCGAAGCCCGCGTGCACCTCTGGGGTCCGGCGTCGCGTGGATGGGAGAAGTGCTCGGCGAATGGCAGGCGCAGGAGATCCGCCTCGCGCGAGGCTACGCCGAGTGCCGTGGGCTGAGCACAGAGCAGCTGGAGGACATTTATCAGGAGACGAGTGTCGCGCTGCTCAGCCGGCCCTACCAAACCGAGGAGCACCTGCGCAATGCGCTTCGCACCGGGCTCAAGCACCGAGCGCTGAAC
>DATHJQ010000164.1:0-4205 GCA_035286505.1 Solirubrobacteraceae bacterium
ATGCGCTCGCGCAGGCGCACCTCCTCGGCGACGAGATCGCCGAGCAGGCTCTGTCCCATCGTGCGCGTCGCATAGGCGCTCGCGCGCTCGCGCTCGCGCGCGACCGTCGCCGGGACGAAGTCAAGGCCGTATAGCTGTGAGTGCGTGTGCGCAAGCGACGCTCCCGCCTGGCGACGCTCGTTGACGATCAGCTGCACGTACTCGCATCGCTCGTGCACGCGCATGCGCTCGCGCCACACGTCCATAGCCGCGGCCACCTGCTCCACGGGCAGCTCGGCCAGCGACAGGACCGACTGGGGGCCGTTGATGATCACCTCGTGCGCGCCTGTGGCCGGCAGCGAGCAGAACAGCTCGCCGGGAGTTGCTGCGCCGTCCTCGCTGCGCTCTCCGGCCGGCGCGAGCGCGGGGTAGAGATTGGGCACCACGCGCACTGTCCAGCCCGGCGAGTTGGCGACGTCGCCCCCCGGACGCACGGCGTAGAGCTCGGGTGGCGTGCGGTCCTCGTTGCCCTCGGCGAAGGGATCGCTCGCCGGGTCGATCGTTTCCGGCGCCCGCTCGCTCTCGGACAAGGTCGGCGCCCCGCCGGGCCGGCGTGACCGCTCGCCCGCGACGATCGTCCTGTGGCCGCTCAACGGGTCGATGCGGATTTCAGGCATGTGCCCCGCCGAGCGCGTAGCGCCTGACGTCTTCTTCCAGGCGCGCCTGGCTCGGGTAGGGACCCTGGCGAATGTACTGCCGGCCCGACCGGTCATAGAAGACGGTGACCGGCGTGAACGACGAACCGCTGACGGCCTCGCCGATGCCGCCGCTGTGGTCGTAGTAGCTCGGGTAGCTGACCGGGAAGGCTCGCAAGAACGAAGCTGCGGCCGCGCGGCTGGTATCCCCGGAGTCGATCCCGATGAACGCCACCCGACGACCCAACCGCACCGATGCGCGCTGGAAGGCGCCGAACTCCGAGCGGCAGGGCACACACCACGACGCCCACTTGTTGATCACGACCGGCTGTCCATGCAGCGAGGCCAGGCGCGACCGCAGCGCCGCCAGCCCGCCGGAGAGCAGCTCGCCGGCCTGAGCGTGCAGTCGCGCGAGCGGCGCCGGCGAGCCGGCGAGCCGAGCGCGCATCTGCGCGAGTGTCAGCTTCGACTGCTGGGTTGGAGACGACGAGGAGCTAGTCAGCCCGACGAGGCCGACGACGAGCAGGGCGAGAATCGCGATCCCGCCGGCCACGAGCGACAGTCGCTTCGCCGTCATCGCGCGTAAGGGTGGCAGATCGCGTGCAGCGCGACGGCGCCTGGATCGCCGGCGCAAGGAGGCGCGCTGCACCAGGGCGAGCGGTCCGCGCTTGACGGCCTGCCGACGTGCTATATCTTCAGAACACGTAAAGCCGGTTCGCATCGAGCATCCGGCAACGGCGTCACCAGGGCGCCAGTCTTCCGAGCCACCTCGAACACGCTTCTGCGGTGGCTCTGTCTCGAAGTCCAGAGCCTCAATGGCCGAGTCCAGCTCAGCGGCCCTCGCGGTCGCGCCCATCCCAAGCTCCGCGCAGATCTCGCGCGCGGAAAAGCTCGTCCGCGAGCGCTTTCTGCACGAGGGCGAGGACGCCGCTGTCGCGCTCGCCGCCGGCTCGCCTCGTCGCATCGCGCTCGACGCCGCGCTCGCTGAGCTGCAGGCTGACGCCAAGGCCAAACATCCGTCGACGGCCTGGCGGCGCGAGTTCGCGCTGCTGCTCGGTCTCGAGCGGGTCCTGTCAGAGGACGAGCCCAAGCTCGCCGACGGCACGGTGCTCTCGGCCCACCAGGTCGATGCGCTCTCGGGCACGCTCGCGGCGCTTCTGGCGGCGGCACAGGCGAAGGCCCTCAACGGCAACGGCCGCACGGCCGCCTCGGCGTCGCCGGAGCTGCTGGCGTCTGCGGAGATCTTCGGCCCCGAGGATGTCTCACCGGGGCGCAACGGCGCCGGCGCACAGGTCGACGGCGACGCGCCGGCCGCCGGCGCTGAGGACGACGACGAGGAGGAGCTGGAGGACGACGAGGATCTCGAGGACGAGGACGACGAGGATCTCGGACCGGTCCAGCGCGCCGCGCCGGACGAGGACGACGATGACGACGACCTGGACGACGAGGACCTCGACACCGGCGACGAGGACGAGGAGGACGAGGACGTCGAGGAGGAGCCGGAGGCCGAGGCGGAGGAGGAGCCGCGCGACTGGGCCGACGAGGACGAGGACGACGGGTCGCTCGTCGACCAGCCGGAGGACCCCAACGCGGCCAAGCGGTTCTGGTTCGAGCATGCGACCGGCGCCGGCAAGACGGTCGCCGCGCTCGGGTTCGTCGAGGCATCCCAAACCGGCGGCGTGCTGATCCTCACCCACCGTCGCAACCTCGTCGACCAGTTCAACGGCGAGCTGCGTGAGCGCGGCTACGCCAAGCGCATCTCAAAACCGCTGCTGAAGGGCGAGGACTCCTCCAAGGGGCCGGTGACAGTCGAGACCTACCAGTGGTTCGTGCGCAACGCGGGCAAGATCTCGAGCGCTTACACGATCGTCATCTGCGACGAGGCGCACACGGCGCTCGGCGAGAAGACCAGCGCCGCGATCCGCGAGTGGACCGGGCCGATCTTCATCGGCATGACTGCCACCGGCGCACTGATCGCCCGCCACGTCACCGACCTGTTCCCCACACAGACCTCGCGATTCGACCTCGCCCAGGCCGCGCGGCGCGGCGTGATCGCGCCGCTGCGCTGCGTGCGTATCTCCCCCGGCGTCGGCGTGCGCACGATCGCCAAGGTGCCGCTGCGGCGCGGTGAGGTGGACACCGAGTTCGACCAGGACGAGCTGGCCAAACTGCTCGACCAGCAGCCGTTCAACCTGGCCGTCGCCAACCTCTACAAGACGCGCTTCAACGGCGTCCCCGGCGTCGTCTACGCCGCCGGCGTGCGCCACGCCTACAACCTCGCCGAAGCCTTCCGCGCCGAGGGAATCAAGGCCCAGGGAGTCTCGGGCGAGACGCCCAAGCGCGAGCTCGCCGAGATCCTCGCGCGCTACGAGCGCGGCGACATCGACGTGCTGATCAACGCGCAGCTGCTGGCGGAGGGCTGGAACAGTCCGCGCGCGACCGTCTGCGTGCACCTGGCGCCGACCGCCTCCAAGCGCATCTACCAGCAGCGCGTCGGGCGTGTCACGCGCCGGCATCCCGGCAAGGAGGCGGGGCTGGTGGTCGACTTCGTGCACCCGGCGACCAAGCACGACGATCCCGTCGTCACCCTGCACTCGCTGCTCGACCGCGACGTCTACCGCGGCGGCGCGATCGTGGTCGGGCCCGTGCGCCGCGGACGCGGACGCAGGATGCGCGTCGAGCGTCGAGTGCTGCCTGTGTGCGCGGAGGAGGAGCGGCGCTTCGCCGTGTTCGAGCGCGAGCTGTGGCGGATCGCCGTCGAGCACCTCGACTACGGCGAGCAGCACGTGTGGGCGGCGCTCGCCGGCGCGCGCGTCGCGCCCAACGGCTGGCGCAGAGCCCGCGCGATGCTGCACTTCGACCGCACCGGCGAGCTGAAGAGCCGCTTCTTGATCACCGCCGTGCAGCGCAACAAGAACGCGCAGCTGCGCCTGCGCGCGCTGGCGGACATCCCCGCGCTGCGCGACGCGGACACATTCGACACGGCCATTGACATCATCGGCGGCTGGCCGCGCGACGAGCGCCGCGAGGCCACCAAGATCATGCTGCGTGCGCTCGTCGAGCGGCGCATCGGCCGCCGCGACCAGGCCAACGCGTGGATCTGGCGCCTGGCCGAGTACACGCGCGACGTGCACGAGGAGTACGCCGTGCAGCGCTGGCCCGAGACCAAGCGCCTGCTCGGCCTGCTCGTCAACTCGGCCGGCGGCGCGCACGCGCGCAACGCGCGCCGGCTGATCCATGCCGCGCGCAAGCAGGACCGGCGCCTCGCCGCCGCGCTGCTCGCTGCCGCGCTCGCGCATACGCCCGAGGCCGAGGAGGCGCTGCGCGGCGCGCGCACGCGCATGGCGCGCAAGCCGCCCGCGCTCGCGCGCGAGCTGCTGCGCAACTTCCCCAAGCGCCGCGCGCGCAACTCGCGCCGGCGGCGCAAGGGCGGCTCGGGCGCCGGCCGCACCAATGGCGGGCGCAATGGCGCGCTGGCCGGCGAGGCGACCAATGGCCCCACGACCGACAAAGGGCACAGCTCCGAGAACG
>DATHJQ010000165.1:0-2001 GCA_035286505.1 Solirubrobacteraceae bacterium
CTGGTGATCCCGCCCAGCGCCTCGCGCATGCCGCCCGTGGGGTCGCCGCGCTCGGTCCACATCATGCACAGGTAGCCGACGTCCGCCAGCGGATCGCCGATCGTCGCCATCTCCCAGTCGAGCACCGCCCGCAGTCGCGCGGGCGCGTCGGCGGCGAAGATCGTGTTGCCCAGGCGGAAGTCGCCGTGCACGATCGTCGCCGGCCCGGACTCGGGCATGTTCTGCGCAAGCCAGTCGCCGACCCGCTCGACCGCCGGTATCTCGCGCGTCTTGTTCAGCTCCCACAGGCCCGTGAAGCGCCGCAGCTGACGCTCCAGGTAGCCGGTCGGCTTGCCGAAACCCTCCAGTCCGGCGGCCTGCCAGTCCACGGCGTGGATCTCCGCGAGCGCGTCGATCAGCTCCGCGGCGATCCGCCGCCGCTCATCGGGCGTGTCGAGCGCGTCGGGAATGCTCGTCACGATCACCTCGCCGGCGATGCGCTCCATCACGTAGAACGGACAGCCGATCGTGTCCGGGTCGTCGCACACGGCCAGCACGGGCGGCACGCGCGCGGGCGTGGCCGCCAGCGCGCGCAGCAGGCGTGCCTCGCGCAGCACGTCATGCGCGCTCGGCGGCAGCGGCGGCCGGGGAGGACGGCGCAGCACCATCTCAACGTCGCCGCGACGGATCAGGTAGGTGACGTTGGAATGACCCTCGCCGATCGGGCTGGCGTCGATCGCGTTTTCGCCGAGCCCGTGCTCGTCCAGGAACGCCCGCAGCGGTTCGAGCACGAGCAGCGGCGGACGGCTGTTCTGCTGCGCCTCGGCGGCCGTCTCGACGATGTCGTCCGGTGCAATGGCTGTACTCACTCACTCAACGCTACACGGCGACCGCCCGCCGGACCGCAACCTTCCCCGCCCCGGAGTGTCTCAACGCACCATGTCCAGAATCGGAAAGCTTCTCTCAACACTGCTCATCTGCGGCCTCGCCGCAACCGCGCTGGCGGCTCCCGTGGCGCTGGCCTCGCACTCCCAGACGACCTACTTCGAGGGCTCGCAAGACCTGCTCAACGCCAAGACGCGCCCGCACGCGCTCGCGCAGATGCAGGCGCTCGGCGTCAAGGCGGTGCGCGTAGAGCTCAGCTGGTACAACGTCGCGCCGAACCCCAGCAGCGCCACCAAGCCGAGCTTCGAAGCCACCAATCCCGGGCTTTACGCCTGGGGCGAATACGACAAGCTGATCGCCGAAGCCCAGCGGCTCAAATGGAAAGTGCTGCTGACGGTCACCTCGCCGGTGCCGCGCTGGGCGACGTCCAACAAGAAAGCGCCATACGTCACAAAACCCGACCCGAAAGACTTCCAGGAATTCATGACGGCGGTCGGCCGCCACTTCGCCGCGCAGGTGTCGGTCTACTCGATCTGGAACGAGCCCAATCACCCGGCGTTCCTGCTGCCGCAGTGGAACACCAACGGCACGCCGGCTTCGCCGCGCATCTACCGCGCCCTCTACCAGGCCGGCTATGCGGGCCTGCAGGCGGCCGGCCAGGCCAAGCCGAAGCTGCTGCTCGGCGAGACCGCGCCGACGGGCTACAGCAAAGTCAACTACAGGCGCGAAAAATCCAGGGCGCTGCTGCATGACGTCGCGCCCCTGGCGTTCCTGCGTGGGGCGCTGTGCCTGAACACCAAGTACCGCAAATCCGGCTCGTGCACGCCGCTGACAGCCGTCGGATATGCCCACCACGCCTACACGACCGCCGCCGGACCGCTGTACAGGCCGCCGGAAAAGGACAACGTGACGATCGGCGTGCTGTCGCGCCTGAGCCGTGCGCTCAGTCTCGCCGCCCGAGCGCACGCCGTCACGTCCAACCTGCCGATCTACCTGACCGAGTTCGGCGTGCAGAGCAAGCCGAACCGCTACCTCGGTGTGTCCGTCGGCCAGCAGGCCGAATATGACGCGATCGCCGAGAAGATCGCCTGGAGCAACGCTCGCGTAGCGGCGTTCTCGCAGTACCTGCTCGTCGAC
>DATHJQ010000166.1:0-10292 GCA_035286505.1 Solirubrobacteraceae bacterium
GAAGATCGCCAGGCCGCCCAGCAGCGGCGCCTGACTCTCCGACAGGCCCCGCTCGCGCGGCTCGTCGATCGCGCCGACGGCCCGGGCAAAGCGCATCGTCAGCGGCGTGAGCAGCGCCGTCACGGCGGCGGCCACGAGAAACGCATAGAGCGCGTCGAGCTCGGTCAGATGCCCCATCTGGTCCGCAAGAGCATCGCAGGCATCGGGGTCGCACACACCCGCGACGCGAGGCGTGGCGCGCTCAGAGGGCCGCGCGCACGCCCGCCTCGGCGATCTGCTCGTACAGCGGGTGGCGCTCGGCGATCTCGCGCACGCGGTCGGTCAGCTCGCTGGCGCGCGCCTCGTACTCGGGCGTCAGCGCGATCGACATGATCTGTCCGACCTCGACGAAGTCGTCGTGCCGCAAGCCGCGCGTGGCCAGCGCCGGCGTGCCGATTCGCAGCCCCGACGCCTCCATCGGCGGGCGCGGGTCAAACGGCACGGCGTTGCGGTTGACCGTTATATCGACCGCATGCAGGCGGTCCTCGGCCTGCTTGCCGGTCAAGGCCGGCTCGGCGTCGCGCAGGTCGACGAGCACGAGGTGCACGTCGGTCCCGCCGGTCAGCACATTGACGCCGTGCCCGGTGCCGAGCAGCTCCTGCGCCCACGCGCGCGCGCCGTCGAGCGTGCGCCGTTGGCGCTCGGCGAACAGCTCTGAGGCGGCGATCTTGAAAGCCACCGCCTTGGCCGCGATCACGTGCTCCAGCGGCCCCCCCTGCTGGCCGGGGAAGACCGCCGAGTCGATCTTCTTGGCGTGCTCGGTCCTGCACAGGATCACGCCCGCGCGCGGGCCGCCGAGCGTCTTGTGAGTGGTCGTCGTAACGACGTCGGCGAAATCGACCGGATTGGGATGCAGTCCCGCTGCGACGAGCCCGGCGAAGTGGGCCATGTCGACCATCAGCAGCGCGCCGACCTCGTCGGCGATCTCGCGAAAGCGCGCGAAGTCGAGCTGGCGCGGGTAGGCCGACCAGCCGGCGAGCAGGAGCTTGGGGCGTCGCTCGCGCGCGATGCGCGCGACCTCGTCCATGTCGATCAGGCTGCTCTGGCGGTCGACCTCGTACGGCGCGATGTCATACAGCCGGCCGGACACGTTGATCTTCATCCCGTGCGTGAGGTGCCCGCCGTGGGCGAGCGACAGGCCCATGATCGTGTCGCCGGGTTGCAGCAGCGCGTGATAGACGGCCGCGTTGGCCTGCGCGCCGGAGTGCGGCTGGACGTTGGCGTGCTCGGCGCCGAACAGCGCCTTGGCGCGGTCGATGGCCAGCTGCTCGGAGACGTCGACCCACTCGCAGCCGCCGTAGTAGCGGCGACCGGGATAGCCCTCGGCGTACTTGTTCGTGAGCACCGAGCCCTGGCACTCGAGCACGGCGCGCGGCACGAAGTTCTCCGAGGCGATCGCCTCCAGCGTGCGCTGCTCGCGCGCCAGCTCGCCGCGCAGCACCTCGGCGATCTCGGGGTCGACCTCGCTCAGCGGGCGGTTGAAGTAGTCGGGGCTCAGCTCGGACACGGCGACCTCCTCGATCAGGCGGTGACTGTTGGTGCCCAGGCGCGCGGCGATTGAGCTGGCCGCTTCCCGGTGGTCGATCCCACCTCAGGCGCCAGTCGCGGCAGCTTTCACGAGGCTAGCACGAGGCTCGTCGGCGGGCCTCAGCGCGCCGCTTCCAGCAGCGCGCCGACCGCCGTCGTCGCGAGCGCGCCCTCGCGCAGGACGTGCCAGGCGCCGCTCTGCTCGTAGTCGCGCAAGTCCACGACCGTTGAAGGGGTCCCCGGCAGGGTGCCCCCGTCGAGCACCAGGTCGGCGCCCTCGCGCAGGCTGGCGGGCACGTCCGCGAGCGTGCGCGCGTCGGCCTGGCCGGAGATGTTGGCGCTCGACTGCATGACCGGCTCGGCGATCGCGCACAGGGCGTGCAGGCTCTCGGGCAGCCACGGCACGCGCAGGCCCACCGTCGCGGGGTCGGTCCTGCACGCGTCGAGAAACCGCGCCGAGCGGTTCTCCAGCAGGACGGTGACCGGCCCGGGCAGCATCGCTTCCAGCGCCCCGCGCTCGAAGGCGCTGAGCTCGGGCAGCGCCTGCAGTGCGTGTTCGAGCGCGAAGAACATGACCGCGGCCGGACGCGCCGCCGGGCGTCCCTTCAGGCGGTACAGTCGCTGCGCGGCCTCGGCGTCGTCGACATCGCAGCACACGCCATAGACGGTGTCGGTCGGGAACACGGCGACGCCACCGTCGGCGACGCATGCGCGCAGGCGCTCGGCGTCTTCATCGTCCAGCGGCGGGGTGCTCGTCACGGGCGCACTCCAATCACCACACGCTCCATACCCGCCAAGTCGCGGATGCATTCCTGATTTGCAAAACCGGCCGCGGCGACCAGCTCGCGGACCGGTGGCGCCTGCCCGGCGCCGATCTCCAGCGCGACCGTGCGCACCCGCGATCGCCGCGCCAGCTGGTCGAGCAGCGCGCGAATCCGCGACAGGCCGTCGGCTCCGGCGAACAGCGCCGCGGGCGGCTCGTGGCGCAGAATCTCCGGCGCCAGCCGAGCCCGCTCGGAGTCGGCGACATACGGCAGGTTCGCCACGACGGCATCGTAGCCTTCGTCAAGGCCCGCCAGCAGGTCGGCGTGCAGCCAGCGAACGTCCAGGCCCAACCGCTCGCCGTTGGCGCAGGCGAGCGCCAGCGCGTCCTCGCTGGAGTCGCTGCCGGCGACCTCCAGGTCGGGACGCTCGTCCTTGCAGGCCAACGCGATCGCGCCGCTGCCCGTTCCCACGTCGAGCAGGCTGGCGCCGCGCCCGAGCTCCAGCGCGCATTCGACCAGCAGCTCGCTCTCCGGGCGCGGCACGAGCGCGCGGCGATCGACGTGCAGCTCCAACCGGCGAAAGCCTCGGCGCCCGACGATGTAGGCGAGGGGCTCGCGCTGCACGGCGCGACGGCGCACAACGTCCTGGAAGGCGTGCACGTGCGCGCCGGCGACGACGAGCTCACGATCGATCAGCAGGCGCTCGCGCGCGACGCCGAGCACGTGCGCGAGCAGCAGTTCGGCGTCCAGGCGCGGTGTGTCGCACCCGGCCGCCGCGATCGCCGTGACGGCGCCGTCGAGCGCGTCGCGTGCGCTCGTGCCGCGCACGCGCCTTGGAGGATCGGCCTGCGGCGCGATCACGCGGCGGCCTGTGCCTGCAGGCGCTGGCGCTTCTCGTCGGCCTGCAGCGCTGCGGTGATCTCGTCGAGCTGGCCCTCCAGGACGTCGTCTAGATTGTGCACGGTCAGCTTGATGCGGTGGTCTGTCACGCGCCGCTCGCCGTAGTTGTAGGTGCGAATCTTCTCCGCGCGGTCGCCGGTGCCGACCTGCGAGCGGCGGTCGGCGGCGAGCTCGGCCTGCTGCTCGGCCAGCGCGCGATCGTAGATCCGCGCGCGCAGCACGCGCAGCGCCTTGTCGCGGTTCTGCAGCTGGGACTTCTCGTCCTGCATGGAGACGATGATGCCGGTCGGCTTGTGCGTCACGCGCACGGCCGAGTCGGTCGTGTTGACCGACTGTCCGCCGGGCCCGGACGAGCGATAGACGTCGATCTGCAGGTCGTTGGGGTCGACGTGCACGTCGACCTCCTCGGCCTCCGGCAGCACCGCGACGGTCGCCGTGGAGGTGTGCACGCGACCTTGTGACTCGGTCTGTGGAACGCGCTGCACGCGGTGCGTGCCCCCCTCGAACTTGAACACCGAGTAGGCGCCGCCGCCCTTGATCGCGAACGTGTACTTGCCGTCGCCGACGTCCATGGCCTCCGACTGCCATCCCCGACGCTCGGCGTACTTGACGAGCATCCGGTAGAGGTCGCCGGCCCACAGCCCCGCCTCGTCGCCGCCGGCGCCGCCCTGGATTTCGACGATCACGCTCTTGTCGTCGTTGGGGTCGCGCTCGACCATCGCCATGCGAATCCCCTCCTCGAGCTCTTCGATGCGCTCGCGTGCGCGCGTCAGCTCGTCGCGCAGCTCGGGGTCCTCGCCCTCCTGTGTCAGCAGTTCCTCCGCGCCATCGGCCGTGCTCTGCGCTTCGCGCCACTGCGTCGCGAGCTTTGCCGCCGGCTCCAGCTGGCGATAGGCGCGTCCGACCACCGCGTAGCGTTCGCGGTCTGAGATGACCTCGGCATCGGTCATCTGCTCGCCGAGCTCGGCGAAACGGCTCTCGATCTGCTTGACGAGGTCTTCGATCACACGGTGAGACTACTTCGCCATCGGCGTGCGCCGAGCAGGCCATTCCGGTTGCGCCGACCGTACCAGATTCCACGTACCCAGCCATCGGATTCCCTTTCTTGAGATCGGTCTGACATCCTGTCGCCCCACACTCGACCCATGGCCTTATGGATACGACCCAGCACGAGGACATATCAGACGTCTCGGCCCTCAATCTCGCCTTGCTCGTGCTCGAGCCGCGCTCGTGGATCAACCGTCGCGTCGAGCAAGTCGGCTATCTCGATGAGAAGACGGTGCGACGTCGCATCACGATCGATTTCACGGTGCCGAGGTTCGAGGATGGGTCTGAGAGCCTGCCGTATGTACCCGTGGCTCAGTTGGCGAAGCACAAGCTCGTCAACTTCGACTTGCGGGATGCTTCCGGCTCTGCCCTGCCGATGCTGACCGCGGAGCACAACGAGCGACTGTCGAGCTCGCTTCTGCTGGCCGTTGCCCGCCGCGTTGGCGGAGACGACGTCGACTCGATAACCGAGAAGTACATCCCCAAGCTGGTTGGAGGCACGCCAGACGAGCGAGAGTTCGCCTGGCGACGGATCTTCCCTCCAGACGGTCCCGTCGGAGACCGGCTGCTCGAAATATCCTGGCTGAAGACGCTCGCGACCGAGGTCCGGAACAACTTTATTCTCTATATGCCGATCGGCGCATGGGATTCGGGTGCCAGAAGAATCATCAAGCTTGCTTTTGAGGCTCCCCGGCCCGCGGTTGACCCTAAGGGATTGACGGCTCGACTAGGTTGGCGCGACGTCCCGGACAGCTTCGAAGTCCCTTTGGCCGGCTACTGCGGGAGCTACCACTTTGAGGTTGAGGCCCCTCCGGAAATGGAAGTGACCAGTGGCACGTTCGACGGCACGCAGAACGGCGACTCGGTCCAGGACTTCATTTCCTCGCCCACACGCCGCGCGCACTTCAATCTTTCCGGGCTCGACCGAAGCAGCGGGCTCGTCACCGTGCTGCTAAGGGCTCACAGCCGCGACCTACTCGGAGGGGCCGCCCTGTTCTCCGCGCTCAACGCGCTCGTACTCCTGTTCGTGTTCCTTCGTCTGAGCGAGTTCGTCAACGAGAACGGGATCGACGCGGTAGTAGCGACACTGTTGGTGATACCAGGCCTGTTGGTCGGCTACGTCGCTCGACCTTCCGAGCATGCTCTGCTGACAAGCTTTCTGACAGGCCTCCGACTTATCGCGATGACCTCAGCCGGCACATCCTACGCGGGTGCTCTGGTTCTCTTCGCGGGCTACCACGAACACGTTCTGCGCATCGTCATCGGATCGCTATTCGTCATCGCACTACTCATGTCGCTAGCCCTAATCAGAACCTGGGCCGGGCGTGTTCGCTGACCAAGCACGTCGTCGCTCATTGCTACAGTTGTCTTATGGCTTACAGCGACTCGGCAAGCGTCCACAACGCCAAGCTGGTGGAGGCGGCTCGATCCAAGTTGGGTGTGACGGGCGTTCGTGTATTTGAGTCTTCCGAGGGCTCGCTCTCGCCGATGACGATCACCGAGGCAGAAGTCGCCGTGGAGCAGATTCGCGATGCGCTCGGTAAGGCACGTCAAGAGGCCAAGTCCTCTGAACAAATCTCTCTTGGCGATTCTGCGTAGCCAGCCCGCCAGGGCACCAGTTCGAGACGCCCGCTAGGCCACGACCTCAACGCCGACCAGATCCGCCGCCGACAGCTCGCCGGGCGTCTCGCGGTCGAGCACCGCGCGCAGCGCGGCGATCGCGACGGCGAGCTGGTCGAGATCGGGCTCGCGCGTGGTCAGCAGCTGAAGCTTGAGACCCGGCCACATGACCGCGCGCACCCAGCGGCGGCTTCGATTGCGTCCGGCGAACTTGATCAGCTCGAAGGAGATGCCGGCGATCAGCGGAACGCCGAGGATGCGCGTGGCCACCAGCCAGTACCAAGCGGGCAGGCCGATCGGCGCGAACACGAAGATCGCGACGATCATCACCACGAGCAGAAAGCTCGTCCCGCACCGCGGGTGCAGGCGCGAGAAGCGCTGGGCGTTGACCGGCGTCAGCGGCAGCCCTGCCTCGAAGCAGGAGATCGTCTTGTGCTCGGCGCCGTGGTACTCGAAAACGCGGCGCAGGTCGCGTATCCGCGAAAGCAGCAGCATGTAGCCGAGGAAGATGCTCGTGCGCAGCACGCCCTCGATCAGCCAGAACAAAAACGAGGACCCGAGCTGGTCCTTGATCAGGCTCGTCAGCCCGACGGGAATCAAAAAGAACAGCACGATCGCTACGACCAGCGCGACGACGACCGTGCCCGCCCAGACACCCTTGGGAATCTCTTCCACCGAGCCGTCCTGCTCGCCGGGTGGCAGCTGGGCGTTGGCCGAGACCTCCAGCGCGCGAAAGCCGATCGCCAGCGATCCGCCCAAAGCGACCACACCGCGCACGATCGGCAGGCGCAGCAGGCGATGGCGCCTGAGCGCGGAGTCCAGGGGGAAGGCCGTGACCTCGATCTCGCCGAGCGCCGCCTCCTCCGGCGAGCGCTCGCCCTCGGCAAGCTGCTCGGCGGTCGGCTTGCGCACGGCGACCGCCCAATTGGAGACGCCCCGCATCATCACGCCCTCCAGCACCGCCTGGCCGCCGACGGGAGCATCGCGGCGTGCGTTGAGCTGACCGTCAGCGTCGGCGTCGGCGTCGCCGGGCGCGGAGATCAGCGCCCCATCGGTCGCGGCCGCACCGTCGGACCCGCGAACATCGCCGGGCCGGTCTCGCGGCGCAACCGTCGTGGAACCGGCGGCTACGCGCGGGGGCATCGGACTGCTAAGCGGACCGAGTTTGGGCGGAGTGCATGCGCCCCTTGGCCACGCGGCGCTGGAAGCGCTCCACGCGCCCGCCGCTGTCCACGAGCTTCTGGCGGCCCGTGTAGAACGGATGGCAGTTGGAGCAGACCTCCACGCGCAACTCGTCCTGCGTGGCGCGGGTGATGAACTCGTTGCCGCACGTGCAGTGCACGCGAGCCTGCGTGTAGGTGGGGTGGAGGCCGGCCTTCATCGTGGGTCCATTCTAGCGGTCCCGTGGCGCGCGGTCAGACGCGTGGGCATCTCACGCGAACGGCGCAGCGGGCGCGGCGGCCGGCGTGGCCGCTTCGCTCGCCGGCGTGGCGGGGCCCGGCGGTTCCACGGGAGGAGGCGGCTGCAGGCATCGCGTGGTGAAGCGTTCGGCGCGCTTGATCACGTGGCCTTTGGCGTTCAGCCAGCGAAAGCGCACATAGCCGCGATAGGACGCCGGCGCGGACAGGTTGGTGACCTGCTTGAGGTACTTGTAGACCTTCACCTTCGGGTCTGCCGCGCGCCACGCGCCCAGGCCCGCGGCGCTGACCGTGTGATACTCGAGCTCGCCCGGCATGCGCTCCTCGAGGTCGATGCGCATGGCCATCTTCGCCGTGCCGGCGATCGCGGTCATTTCGCCGGCGAACGTGGCCGAGCGTTCGGCCTGCGCGACCGAGGTGCCGCACTGTTCGAGCGTCGCGGTGACCGTGCCCGCGTCTGCCTTTGCCCCCCTCTGAGCCGCCTGCACGCTCGTCGCTGCGGCGAGCGTCAGAACCAAAGCCAGCGTGCACGCGATCCAGACGCCCGAACGCGCGACCGTTCGCCGAGCGCGGTCAGGGGTGAGAGACAGCGTCTTCATGACACCTCTCTAACACGCGCTCGCGGCCGATGTTTCGCGCCCGGCCGGGCGCCGCGGGTGGGTTGCGCCTAGAGAATCTGGTAGAGCGGTCCGTCGCCGCCCTCGGGCGTCGTCAGGCGACCGCCCTTGGCGGTGATCGCGCCGCACTGCACGCAGTTGGTGTAGTTGACGATCACGTCAACTACACCGTGCTCGGGGGCATCCTCGGGAATCTCGTAGACGCCCGCCGGACACATCCAGCGCCACGTCTCGGCCACCTCGCGCGGAACGCGTTTCTGCACGCGGATGTGGTTGGGCGCATCGTCGCGCGTGGCGTTGCCGGTGATGAACACCGAGGAGAGCTTGTCGAAGGTGTATTTGCCGTCGGGCTTGACATAGACGTCCTTGGTGTCGCCGACGAACATCGGCTTCTCGTCGTTGCGGTGCCAGTCCGCGCGCCCGGGCAGCTTGCCCTTGCTGATCTGCTGCAGGCCGCTGAGCGCACCGCCGACGAGCAGGCCCTTCTGCAGCGGCTGGCGGGCGTTTCGCACCTCCCACAGCTCGCGTCCCACCGACGAGTCGTCGATCGCCTGCTCGTAGTCGGAGAGGTCGTGGCTGCCACGCTTGAGCGCCGCGTAGATCGACTCCGCCGCGAGCATGCCCGACTTGATGCAGTGGTGCACGCCCTTGAGCGCCATCGTGTCGACCATCCCGCCGGAGTCGCCGACGAGCACCGCTCCAGGCATCGAGAGCTTGGGCATCGACCAGTAGCCGCCGCCCGGCAGCGCCTTGGCGCCCCAGGCGATGCGCTCGCCGCCCTCGAGGATCTTGCGCACCAGCGGGTGCGTCTTGAAGGTCTGCAGCAGGTCGTGCGGGGATGTCGTCGCGTCGGCGTACTCCAGCTCCACGACGAAGCCGATCGAGACGAGGTCTTCGCCGCTTGCGTTCTTCATCGGGTAGATCCACGTGCCGCCGATCTGGCCGTACTTCGACGAGATCTTCAGCGGCCACGGGCCCATGGTGTGGATCAGGCGATCAAGCGGCTTGGGGACCTTCCAGACCTCCTTGACGCCGAGCTCCCAGACCTGCGGCTCGCGATCCTTGGCGAGGTCGAACTCGCGGATCGCCGCTCCCGTCAGGTGCCCCCAGCAGCCCTCGGCCAGCACCGTCGCCTTGGCCTTGATGTCGGTCCCCGGCTCGAAGTTGCCCAGCGGCTCGCCGTCCTTGCCACGACCCTTGTCGCCGGAGCGCACGCCGACCACACGGCCATCCTGCACGACCAGCTGGGTCGCCGAGGTCTCCGTGAGGATGTATGCGCCGCCCTCCTCGGCCTGCTGCTGCTGATAGCGCGCAAGCGCGGACACCGATATGACCTCGTTGCCGTGGTTCTTGAAGGGCGGCGGCGTGGGGATGCGCACGGAGAGCTTCGATGTCGGCGTCAGGTAGACGGCCTCCTTGGTGACTTCGCCGAAGGCGAAGCCAAGCTCGCGCCACTGCTCGCGCGTGAGGTCTGCGAACAGCTCCTGCAGCGGCCCCGGGCGCATGACGGCGCCGGACAGGTTGTGCCCACCGCACGTCTTGGCCTTCTCGATCACCGCGACCGGCACTTCTCCCAAGCGCTCCATCGTCTCGGCGTCGTCGCCGAGCAGCTGCAGCAGGCGGTTGGCGCAGGCCAGGCCGGCCGTGCCGCCGCCGACGATTGCGACGCCCACCTCGATCAGCTCGTCCTCGTCGTCCAGCCCCCGCTTGATGAACTCCTTCTGCGAGTTCACCGGCGGCGGGAACGCGGCGGGCGCGACCTTCCCGTTGTGCATTAGAAGCCCTCCGCGGCGCATTCTGCCCCGCGTCCTGGTGACGGAGCGCGAGCATAGCGAGGCGGGCTTCCAGCCTCGCTTGACCATTCGCGCTTTGCGCTCATTTCGTTAGCCGGCCTTCTTGGCCTTCACGGCCTCGGTCAGCTTCGGCAGGATCTTGTTCAGATCGCCGACGATGCCGAGGTCAGAGAACTCGAAGATCGGCGCGTTCGCGTCCTTGTTGATCGCAACGATGTTCTCCGAGGACTGCATCCCGACCTTGTGCTGGATCGCGCCGGAGATGCCCGCCGCGAGGTACAGCTTCGGCGCGACCGTCTTGCCCGTCTGGCCGATCTGCGCCGCGTAGGGGTACCAGCCGGCGTCGACAACGGCGCGCGTGGCCGCCACGGCGCTGTTGCCGCCGAACGCCTTGGCCAGCTCCTCGGCCAGCTCGAAGCCCTCGGCCTTGCCCAGGCCGCGACCGCCGGCCACGAGGATGTCCGCGCCCTCGATGTCGACATCGGCGCCGCGCTGTTCTCCGCGCGTGAGCATCGTCGCCTGCGAGGCGTGCGGGCTGAGCTCGAAGGCCAGCTTCTCCACAGGCGC
>DATHJQ010000167.1:0-2364 GCA_035286505.1 Solirubrobacteraceae bacterium
CTGTTCAAAAAACCGATGCAGTTCGTCTACACCCACGGCGGCGTCTTTCCCGTCCGCCGCGGCGCGCGCGACGAAGAGGTGTTCGTGACGGCCGAGGCGATCCTCGCCAGGGGCGGCGCGGTGACGATGTATTGCGAGGGCGGGCGCTCGCGCACGGGCAAAGTCGCCGAGCAGGCCAAGCGCGGCATCGGTCGCCTCGCGCTGGAGACCGGCGTGCCCGTCGTGCCGATCGCGATCTTCGGCTCCTCGCGCGTGCGCAACTGGAAGCGCCTGCAGTTCCCCAAGGTGACCGTGCAGTACGGCGAGGCGATGCGCTGGGAGCGCGTGGAGAACCCGACGCGCGAGCAGCAGCAGGCGGTGGCCGACGAGGTGCTCAAGGAGATCAGGCGGCTGTACGGCGGGCTGCAGGAGCACGGCCGCAAGGGCATCCTGCAACGTTTGCGCGCCGAGCGTCGCACGGCGAAGAACGCCGTAGCCGCCTGAGCGCAAGCTAGGCTCCGCGACCATGACCGAGAGACTCGACGTCGGCGGAGTGATCCGCCGCGTGTTCGACATCTACGTCGAGCAGGCATCCGTGCTGCTGCCCGCCTCGGCCGTCGTGTTCGTGATCACGGGGATCGTGTCGGCGCTGCTCGTCGCCGCTGCCCCAGGGCTGGCGGTGATCGCCCTGCTGCTCAGCCTCGTCGCGGGCACGCTGTTCACCGGCATGGTCGTCGAGCTGGTGGCCGACATCCAGGACGGCCGTCGCGATCACAGCCCCGGCGAGCTGCTGCGCTCGGCGACGCCGGTGCTCGGACAGCTGATCCTCGTTGGCATCGTCGCCGCCATCGGCATCGTCATCGGCTTCTTCTTGATCATCGTGCCGGGCCTGATCCTGCTGACGATCTGGTCGGTCGCAGCGCCGGTTGTCGTGCTCGAGCGGCCGGGCGTCTTCGCCGCGCTGGGACGCAGTCGCGAGCTCGTCCGCGGCAACGGCTGGCAGGTGTTCGGCGTGATCTTCGTGCTGTTCTTCCTCGTCTTGTTCGTCAGCTCGGGCATCGAGATCGCCGCCGACTCCGCCGGCACCGGCGCCGCGCTCGTGGCGCGCGTGATCGTCGGCGTGCTCACCGGGCCGATCTCCGCGCTCGCCGCGGCGGTGCTCTACTTCCAGTTGCGCGGAGGCGGGCAGGCGACCGCCGCGGGCGCCGGGGTCGCGCCGGGCGGCTCGGCCGCCGGCGCGTTCGCCGAGCCGGAAAGGCCAGCAGGGGACCCCCCGCCGCTCGCAGCAGAGGACCCGACGCCGCCCGCGCCGCGCGAGCCGCCGCCCTCGCCCGGCGAGCAATCGCCGTCCGCCTGAGCGACGATCTCCGACGCCGGCCCCGCCCCCGGCCCGCTGCGCCCGGCCCCGGCCCGAGACCCCGCTTGACGGGCCGGCCGGCTCGCCGGGCGTACGCGCCGTAAGGTGCTGGCGCGTGTGCGCGACGATTGACGCATCGAAGCTGCTGCGGCCGGGTCTGCTCGACGGCGTGCGCGTGCTCGTCGCCGGGCCGGCGTCGCTCGCGCCCACCGAGCAGGCCGGCGCGAGCGACGGGCGCGCGGGGCTCGCCGGTGCGGTCGCGTCGGCGTGCGAACAGCTCGGCGCGGTCATCTCCTGGTGGCACGCGCAGGAGCCTGCGCAGGCTCATGTCGACCTGCTCGTCGTCGATGCCGGCGCGACCTTCGCAGGCGAGCGCGGCGATGGCGACGCAGGCGACGAGCAGGAGGTCGCGGCGGCCTCGCGCGAGGAGCTGCGCCTGTGCCTCGACGGCGCCTGGCAGGCCAGCCGCGCGGTTGCAAACGCCGCCTTCATCGACGCCGGCCGTGCGGGGCGGATCGTCTATCTCGCGCCTGCGCCGCAGCGGAGATCGCCGTCGGCGGGCGACTCGGCGCCGAGCGTCGAATACGCCGAAGCGGCGCGCGCGGGGCTGGAGAACCTCTCGCGCACTCTGTCCATCGAGTGGGCGCGGTATGTCATCACGCTCGTGACGATCGCGCCCGGCGAACGGACGTCACACGCGCAGGTGGCGGCGCTGGTCGCCTATCTGGGCTCGCCGGCAGGCGCGTACTTCTCAGGATGCCTGCTCGACCTGCGCGGACCGCAAGCCTGAGCGTCAGCCGCTCATGCCGCCGAACAGGCCGCCGGTCACGTGCAGCGTCTGGCCGTGCACGTAGTTCGACCACGGCGAGCAGAGGAAGAAGATCCCTCCGGCGGCCTCCTCCGGCGTGGCCGGCCGGCCGACCGGAATCATCATCCGCGCCATCGAGCGCATCTGCTCGGGGATGCCGAGGTCGATCTGCTCGCCCCCGCGCTCGATCTTGCCGCCCTCTTCCTTCGCCTGGGTCCGG
>DATHJQ010000168.1:0-6345 GCA_035286505.1 Solirubrobacteraceae bacterium
CGGCACTGCCGGTGCACAAAGGGGCCGACGGTCACTACACGACGGTGCTCGGCACCAGCGAGGAGCGGGGCGGTTTCGCCGGCGATCCGGTGCTGGGGATCGTCAAGCACCTGCATCTGGGCGCCCTGCAGTCGGCCGGTGAGATCTACGTCGGCCTGCTCGCCGCGACGATCCTGTTCATCGCCGCCAACGCCGGGATCATCGGCGCGTCGCGGCTGGTCTATTCGATGGGCCTGCACCGCCAGGTGCCCGATCGCCTGAGCCGCCTGCATCCGCGCTTCTCGACGCCGTGGATCGGCATTCTGCTGTTCGGCGGCGTCGCCTGCCTGACGATCATCCCCGGCAAGGCCGAATTCCTCGGCAACATGTACGCGTTCGGGGCGATGCTCTCGTTCACGATCGCGCACCTGTCGGTGATTCGCCTGCGCGTGAAGGAGCCCGACCGCCCCCGCCCGTATCGCGGGCCGGGCACCTTGCGCGTGGCCGGGCGCGAGCTGCCGCTGTTCGCGCTCCTGGGCATCTCCGGCACGGGTTTGGCGTTCGTCGTCGTGACCGTGCTGCACCTCGCCGTCGCTGCCGCCGGAGTCTTCTGGCTGGCCTTCGGCATGGTCCTGTACGTCCTCTTTCGAAAACAGCAGGGGCTCGATTTGCGCACGACCACCAAGGCCTTGCGCCCCGAGCGGCCGCCAGATTTCGCGGAGTTCGACTACCGCACGGCGCTCGTGCCGATATTCGGCAAGGACATCAGCGCGAGCGTGCTCGGACACGCCGCCAAGCTGATCGGCGAACGCGGCGTCCTCTACGCGATCTACGTGCTGCCCGTGCCCAGCCAGCTGTCGCTGGACGCCGGGCTGGAGCAGGAGGAAGCGCACGGGCGTTCGGTGCTGGAGAGTGCGCGCATCCAGGCGCGCCGGGCCGGCATCAAGATCCACACGGGGCTGATCCGCACACGCAACCCGGGAGCGTCGCTCGTCGAAGAAGCGCTGCGCGTGAACGCCGACGTGATCTACTGGTCGACCATTCACGCCTCGCTCGGCGAGCAGCGCATCGGTCCCACCGCTCAGTACCTGCTCAGCAAGCGCCCGTGCCGCGTGATCATCGAGACCGAGAACCCACCGGAGCGCCCGCGCGAAGCCGTGCCTGCGCCGGCCTGAACGCCACGCCAGACGACCGCCCCCGGAGGATGGCTGGCTGCTCTCGCGCTGCGGCCGGGAGTGCGACCGTCATGAAATCGTAATGCGGCGCCGGGCGATCGTCACGCGGGCGTAATGCCGGCGGGCCTAGCGTCGATGCGCGATGGCGCGTCTCTCAGAGCACGGCTTGCGGCGCTCCGTCGGCGTGCCGGGGCTGTTCGCGACGGCCTACGGCAACGTCGGCTCCTCGATCTACTACGCGCTCGGGCTAGTCGCCGCGCACGCGCTGGGCCTCACGCCGATCGTCTTCCTGTTCGCCGGCGGGCTGTTCGTGCTCACCGCCAAGACCTACGCCGAGGGTGCTGCGATGTTCCCCGAAGCCGGCGGCTCCTCGTCGTTCGCCCGCCACGCCTTCAACGACGTCGTCTCGTTCTTCGCCGGCTGGGCGCTGAGCCTCGACTACATCATCACGATCGCCATCTCGGCGTTCTTCGTCCCGCACTACCTCGGCGCGTTCTTTCCCGCGCTGACCCACAATCCGGGCGACATCATCGGCGGCCTGGTCACGATCGTGCTGCTCGCCGGCCTGAACATCCGCGGCCTCGGTGAGTCGGCCAAGCTCAACCTGCTGCTGGCGGTCGCCGACCTCTGCACGCAGGTGCTGCTCGTCGGGCTCGGCCTCGTGCTCGTCTTCAATCCCTCGCTGCTGATCGACCAGGTGCACCTGGGACTCGCGCCGAGCTGGACGCAGCTGATCTTCGCCCTGTCGGTGGCGATGGTCGCCTACACGGGAATCGAGACCGTCTCGAACATGGCCGAGGAGGCCAAGGACCCTGGCCACGACATTCCCAGGTCGGTCAACCTCGTGCTGATCGCCGTGCTCGGTGTGTATGCGGGCATCTCCGTCGTGGCCCTCTCGGCGCTACCGGTGATCCACCACGGAGTCGGCTTCAGCCCCGCGCTGGCGGAAAGCTACAAGCACGCCGGGTACGCGACGGCGCTCGGCGGCCACTTCGAAAACGACCCGGTGTTGGGCATCGTCTCGCGCCTGGGCCTGCACGGCGCCGTTCTGACGCTGGCCAAGGACTACGTCGGCGTGCTCGCCGCGACGATCCTGTTCATCGCGACCAACGCCGGGCTGATCGGCATCTCGCGCTTGTCCTGGTCCTTGTCCGAGCACCGCCAGCTGCCCAGCCTGTTCTCCAACTTGCATCCGACCTTCCGCACGCCCTGGTTCACCATCGTGTTCTTCTCGATCCTCGCCGGGCTGCTGCTCCTGCCCGGCGAAACGACCCTGCTGGGCAACCTCTACTCATTCGGCGCGATGCTCTCGTTCACGACCGCGCACGTCTCCGTGATCGCGCTGCGCGTCACGCACCCCGGCCAAGAGCGCCCCTACCGGATGCCCTGGAACGTGCGCCTGCGCGGCTACACGATCCCGATGACCGCCGTGCTCGGCGCGATCGGCACCTTCGGCGCGTGGTGCGCGGTGGTGGCGCTGCACGGCGAGGCGCGCACCATCGGCATCCCCTGGATGGTTCTCGGGATGGGCGGCTACTTCCTCTATCGCAGGCGCCAGGGCCTGGACTCCCGCCGCTCCTACAGGATCGAGCGCCCGCAGCGCCCACCGGACTTCGCTGCGTTCGACTACCGCACGGCGCTCGTGCCGATCTTCGGCGCCGACGTCAGCGCCACGGTCCTGCGCAGCGCCGCCAAGCTGATCGGCGCGGAGGGCGTCGTCTACGCGATCTACGTGCTGCCCGTGCCCAGCCAGCTGTCGCTGGACGCCGGCCTGGAGCAGGAGGAAGCGCACGGGCGCTCGGTGCTCGAGAGCGCGCGCATCCAGGCGCGCCGAGCCGGCATCAAGATCCACACCGCGCTGATCCGCACGCGCCATCCCGGCGCGGCTCTCGTCGAAGAAGCCGAGCGGGTGCAGGCCGACGTGATCTACTGGTCGACCATCCACGCGCCCGCCGGCGAGCAGCGCATGGGTCCGACCGCCGCCTACCTGCTCAGCCGCCGACCCTGCCGCGTGATCATCGAGACCGAGAATCGCTCGGCGCGGGCGCTCAGCTCCGCTCGGGCGCCCGTCGCGGTCGCGACCTAGCCGGAGATCGCCGAGGAAAGCGCCTCGTCGAGCTCGGCGTGCGCGAACTGGAAGCCGAGCACCAGCGCCTTGGCCGGCACCACGCGCGCGCCCCGGGTGACGATCTCCGCCATCTCGCCGTACAGCGCCTGCAGGGCTGCGGCCGGGACCGGAAGCAGCGCCGGCCGTTTCAGCGCCCGTCCGAGCGCCCGCGAGAACTCGCGGTTGCTGACCGGCTCCGGCGCCGTCGCGTTGAGGGGCCCGCTCCAGCGCTCGTCCCGCGTGGCGGCGACGATCAGGCCGGCGAGGTCGTCGAGGTGGATCCAGGAGATGAACTGGCGCCCGCCGGCGACCGGCCCGCCGACGCCTAGGCGAAACGGCGGCAGCATCTTCTCGAGCGCGCCGCCGTTGCGGTCCAGCACGACCCCTGTGCGCACAAGCGCCACGCGCATACCCAGCGCCGATGCCTTGGATGCCTGCGCCTCCCATTCCACGCAGATCCTCGCGAGGAAGTCCTCGCCCGGCGGCGCCTCCTCGTCCAGCGGCTCCTCGCCGTGCGCGCCGTAGTAGCCGACGCCCGACGAGCTGATCAGCGCCCCCGGGCGCTGGCCCGCCTGCTCGGCGTCGATCGCCTCCAGGCCGGCGAGCAGGTTGCGCGTGCCGGTCACGCGACTGTCGCGGATCGCCCGCTTGGCGCGCTCGCTCCAGCGCTGTGCGATGTTCTCGCCCGCGAGGTGCACGACGGCGTCGCGGCCGTGCAACGCCTGCACCGGCGCGGGCTCGCTCATCAGGTCCCAGTCGAATGCCTGCACGGGCGCAAGGCCCGCCCCCGCCAGGCGTTCGCTCGCCCGCGCCGCGTCGCGTGAGAGTACGGTGACCTCCGCTTTGCCCGCCTGCAGCGCGCCGACGACGCGCGGACCGATCAGGCCGGTCGCCCCCGTCACCGTTACGCGCGTGCACGCCACGCGCTTAGCTTTTCACCACAGGCGCCCGCGCGTCACGCAGACGAGCTCGGCGTCATCGTGTCGCCCTGCGCAAAGCCCACCTCGCGCCCTGCCCGCGCGGTTCCGTCGGCGCGCGCCTCGTCGGCCACCGCCGGCGCCACGTCGCGGTTGAACACGGACGGGATGATGTAGTCCTCGCGCAGTTCGGACTCGTCGACCGTCGCCGCGATCGCATGCGCTGCGGCCATCTTCATCCGCTCGGTGATCGTCGGCGCGCGCACGTCGAGCGCGCCGCGGAAGATGCCCGGGAAGCACAGCACGTTGTTGATCTGGTTGGGGTAGTCCGAGCGCCCGGTCGCCACGATGCGCACGTGCTCGGCGGCCTCCTCGGGGCTGACCTCGGGGTTTGGGTTGGCCATCGCGAAGACCATCGCGTCCTCGTTCATGCGCGACAGCGCCTGCGCCGGCATCGCGCGAGCCCCCGACAGGCCGATCAGCAGGTCCTCGCCGTCGATCACCTCCGCTGGGGCGCCAGCGCGGCAGTCGGGGTTGGTCGACTCGGCGAACCACCGCTTGATCGCGTTCATCGAGCCGTCGAGATAGTCCTCGCGCTGCACGTGCAGCGCGCCGCGGGAGTCCGCGCCGACGATCTTGCGCACCCCGCCGGCCAGCAGGATCTTCGTGACCGCGATCCCGGCGGCGCCGAGGCCGATGATCAGCACGTTCAGATCGTCCATGCGCTTGCCCGTCAGCTTGACCGCGTTCAGCAGCGCCGCCATCACGACGACCGCCGTTCCGTGCTGGTCGTCGTGGAACACCGGGATGTCGAGCTCCTGCTTCAGGCGGTCCTCGACCTCGAAGCAGCGCGGCGCGGAGATGTCCTCGAGGTTGATCCCGCCGAAGGCCGGCGCGATCAGCTTGACCGTGCGCACGATCTCGTCGGGGTCGGTCGTGTCCAAGCAGACCGGGAACGCGTCGACCTCGGCGAACTCCTTGAACAGACAGCACTTGCCCTCCATCACCGGCATCGCCGCGCGCGGGCCGATGTCGCCGAGCCCGAGCACTGCGGTGCCGTCCGAGACGACCGCCACCGTGTTGCGCTTGATCGTGTACTGAAAGGCGCGGTCCGGGTCGTCGGCGATCGCCAGGCTGACCCGCGCGACTCCCGGGGTGTAGGCCATCGACAGGTCCTCACGCGTCTTCAGCGGATGTCTGTTGTGCTGTTCTATCTTGCCGCCCACGTGCAGCTGGAACGTGCGATCGGTCGTGTCGATCAGCTCGACGCCGTCGACGCCGCCGACGGCCGCGACGATCCGCTCCCAGTGGTCCTTGCCGGAGGCGTCCACGACGATGTCGCGCAGGCTGTGGCTGCCGTCGACCTCGACGAGGTCGACCGCGCCGACGATGCCGCCGGCGTCGCCGATCGCGCCGGTCAGGCGTCCCAGCGTGCCATGCGCGTCGTCGATGTTGACGCGAATCGTGAGACGGAACTGCGCGCTGGGTGTTGCGCTCACTGAAAGGAGCTCCTCGGTAGTTGGCGGCAGGGCATGTTAGGCCCACGGCGCGTATCGCTGCGTGATGACGCGCCGGTGTCCGGTGCGCGGCGCGCGCGGCGTCCCCACCGTGGGGAAGACCCCGACCTCACGACGACGCACGCGGCCTCGTAGAGTGACCGGTCAAATGGCCGGCACGAGCACACGCGCGAAAGCGCCCTCAGGCGCTTCCGCAGCCGCCGAGCGGCGACTGTTCCTGATCGATGGTCCCAGCCTCGTCTATCGCGCGTTCTTCGCCCTGCCCGAGTCGATCGCCACGTCAACGGGCATCCCGACCAACGCGATCTTCGGCTTCGCCTCGATGCTCGTGAAGATCGTCACCGACTACGGGGTGCAGCCGACCGTCGTCGCGTGGGACGCCGGCAGCTCCGGTCGCACCGAGGTCTACGCCGACTACAAGGCCCAGCGCCGCTCGCGCCCGGACCTGCTCAAGCAGCAGTGGCCCGCGATGGAACCGCTCGTCGAGGCCTTCGGCTACTCCAACGTCAAGATCGAGGGCTACGAGGCCGACGATGTGATCGCCTCGCTGGCCCAGCGTGCGCTGCACGCCGATCCGCCGGTGCCCGTGATGATCGTCACCGGCGACCGCGACGCCTTCCAGCTGATCGACGAGGCGGGCCTGGTCAAGG
>DATHJQ010000169.1:0-2038 GCA_035286505.1 Solirubrobacteraceae bacterium
CTCGTCGAGGGCGAGGACGACCTCGTCCGCCGTGGCCTCGCCGACCAGCGTGTCCGGGTCGTCGACGTTGCGCAACCAGCCCTCGACGTCGGTGAGGAAGATGACCTTGTAGGCGCGCAGCGCCCGGGCCACCGCGCCGGCCGCCTCGTCGGCGTTGACGTTGTAGGACAGGCCCTCGCGGTCCGCGCCGACTGAGGCGATCACGGGGATGTAGTCGCTGGCGACGTGCTCGATCACGCCGATGTTCACGCGCTCGATGGCGCCCACGAAGCCGATGTCCTCGCCGCCGGGCGCGGCGCGGCGCGCAACGCGAAACAGCGAACCGTCATCGCCGCACAGGCCGACAGCCGGTTGGCCGTGGCGGTTCAGGCGCAAAACGATCTCCTTGTTGATCTTTCCCATCAAGACCATCTTCGCGACCTCCACCGTGTCCTCGTTAGACACGCGCAGGCCGCCCACGAACTCGATCGGAATGCCCAGGCGCTCCATGTAGGCGCTGATCTCCGGACCGCCGCCGTGTACGACTATCGGGTTCAGGCCGACGTACTTCAACAGCACAACGTCGCGCGCGAACTCCTCGCGCAGCGCCGGGTCCTCCATCGCCGCGCCGCCGTACTTGATCACGACAGTCTTGCCGTGAAACTCCCGGATGTACGGGAGCGCCTCCAGCAGCGTGCCTACGTCGCGCATCGTTGTGCTCCGTTCATGTCGTGTACTCCGCGTTGATGCGTATGTACTCGTGTCCGAGGTCGGAGAAGAAGACCTCCGTCTCGGCCCCCTCGCCCGGCAGGCCGATCTCGTATTCGAGCTCCGAGCCCTGCACGGCAGCTTCAAGCGCCTGCTCGTCGTAGGCGATCGCGGCGCCCGCCGCGCACACGCTGGTGCCCTCGATCGCCACGTCGACCGCCAGCGGCGCCGTGCCCGGCAGCGCCGCGCCGGCCGCCTGCACGATGCGCCCCCAGTTTGGATCGGCGCCGTGCAGCGCCGTTTTGACCAGCAACGAGTTGGCGACCGCGCGCGCGACCGCCTCCGCCCCGGGCAGGTGCCCGCCGCGCACGACCACGCGGGCGATGCGCTCCGCGCCCTCGCCGTCGGCGACCATCATGATCGCCAGCTGGCGCAGCAGCGCGTCGAGCGCCTCGCCGAGGCGCAGCTCGTCCTCGCTCGCCGGCGCCACGTACACGCCGCTCGCGCCCGAGCACATCAGGATCGCCGTGTCGTTGGTCGACAGCTGCCCGTCGACAGAGGCGCGGTCGAACGAGCGCTGCACGCACACGGTCAGCAGCAGCTGCGCCGTCTGCGCGTCCAGCTCGGCGTCGGTCTGCACGAAGCACAGCATCGTCGCGAAGTTCGGCGAGATCATCCCGGCGCCCTTGCACTGCGCCGTCAGGCGAACCGTGCCCGAGGGCAGCGCCACCTCCAGCGCCGCGCGCTTCTGCGTGCGGTCGGTCGTCTGGATCGCCTGCTGGAAGGCCGCGTCGCCGCGATCGAGCTCGGTCGATGCCGCCAGGATGCCCTTGAGGATCGGATCGACCGGCAGGTAGTGGCTGATCGCGCCCGTCGACGCCAGCGCGACCTGCGCCGGCTCGACGCCGAGCGCCATCGCCGCCGCGCCCTGCGTCTTTGCCGCATCGTCCAGGCCGCGGCCGCCCGTCGCCGCGTTGGCGCAGCCCGAGTTGGCCAGCACCGCTCGCAGCGCCTCCAGGCGACAGCGCTGCTGGCTGACGAGCACGGGCGCCGCCGGCGTGGCGCTGGCCGTGAAGCGCGCCGCGCTGACCGGCTTCTCGGCGTCGCACACGAGCACGCCGAGATCGCGCTTGCCGCTCGGCTTGATCCCGCACACGACCCCCGCCGCGCGAAAGCCGCCGGGTAGGCCAGCGTCCGCGCCCAGATCGCTGACGTGCGGCGGCGCGGGCACCCAGCGCGAGTGAAAGAACGGCTGCGGCGGCCCGCTGGCGCTCGCTGGCGCGAATGGCGCGGCGCCGCTCATGTCAGGCCCTCCGTCTCGGGCAGAGCGAACATCACGTTGAGGTTCTGC
>DATHJQ010000170.1:0-3618 GCA_035286505.1 Solirubrobacteraceae bacterium
AGGACGCGCGCCCCAAGACCCCGGTGCGCGCCCGAGGAAAGCCCCGCGCCGACTGCTCGAGCTGTTCGTCGTCGCCGAGCACGGCCGGCCCGCGGGCCGCCACGTGGGGAGGCCAATCGAGCGCGGCCAGGCGGGCCAGGAAGTCGACGCGCACCTCGACGTCGGGGTTCAAGAGCACGATCAGATCGGCCTTCGCCAAGCGGGCGACGCCGAGATTGCAGGCGGCCGCGAAACCGAGGTTGCGGGGCGACTCGATCAGGCGCGCCCAGGGCGCATGCTGTCGCACGCGCTCGACCGTGCCGTCTTCTGACGCGTTGTCGACCACCACCACATCGAGCTCGCTCTCTGCGTCCAGTCGGTCTCGCGCGCGGCGCAGTGCCTGCAGCGCGCGGGTGACCGACTCGCCCCCGCGAAAGGTGACCATGCCGACGCCGATCCTGGTCACCACTTGGCTCGATTCGCCCATTTTCGCGCTCGCAGCCCGATCGCCGAAGACTACTGTCCCCCAACCAAGCCGCCCGTCTCACGGCTACCGTCTAGGCGTGTCTCCGGCCGGCCGAGCAGTCCACGACGACCCGCTGGTTTCGGTCGTGGTCGTGACCCACAACAACCGCGAGCTGATCGAGGACTGTCTGCAGGCGATCCACGGGGCTGTGAGCCGGCGCGAGGCAGAGGTGATCGTCGTGGACAACGCCTCCACCGACGGAACTCGCGAGGCGATCGCGAATGTGAGGTGGCCCGTCGAGGTGATCGCCCTGGAGGAGAACGTGGGCTTCGCACGAGCGGTGAACCGCGCATTGACGGGCGCGCGCGGACGCTTTCTCGCGCTTGTGAACAGCGACGCCTTTCCCGACCCCGGCTGCATCGACGAGCTCGTCGACGTGTTGCACGAGAATCCCCAGGTCGGGATCGTCGGGGCGAGGCTGCGCTATCCCTCCGGGCGTCTGCAACCTTCCGCCGGAACGTTCCCGTCGCTGCTGGGTGGACTGTGGGTCGCACTCTTTCTGCATCGCGTTCCGGGCCTGTCGCGCATCGGCCTCGGGTATCTCGTGGACGCAAGGCTTTACCGGCGCACCCGTCGCGTCGACTGGGTCTGCGCCGCCGTGTGCGCCGCGCGCGCGGACGTCGGTCCCCTGCCGAGCTCGTCGTTCATGTATGGCGAGGACGTCGAGTGGGCCCTGGCGTGCCGGGGCGCGGGCCTGGAGACGTGGCTCCAGCCGCGAGCGACCGCCCTTCACATCGGCCGGGCGAGCGTCGACCAGAGTCAGGATCTTCGCTTCGCGCAGAGGCAACGGGCGCAGTTCGAGCTGGCATGGTTCGCGCGAAGGGGCCCGTGGAGCCGGATGGGCGCTCGCGGTGTGCTGGCCCTTCACGCGCTGCTGCGCATGCTGGTGTATGGCGGGCTGACGCTTCTGCGCGGGCGACGCGATCGTCGCATGGACGAATACGCCGCCCTGCTTCGTGCCGCGCTCTCCAGCGATGAAGCCGCGACATAGCCGGCTGAATGGCCCGCCGAGTTCTCTTTGACGCGCTTGCCGCACGCTATGGGGGGGGTGCCTATGCGG
This sequence comes from Solirubrobacteraceae bacterium, assembly GCA_035286505.1. GTDB lineage: Bacteria > Actinomycetota > Thermoleophilia > Solirubrobacterales > Solirubrobacteraceae > Palsa-744. The sequence goes on from DATHJQ010000170.1 coordinate 1,566, forward strand.
CGGTTCAGCTCGCTCGACACCTCGCCGCGAGGCCTGAGGTCTCGAGGCTCTTGGTCGTGACCCGCGGGGGATCGATCGTCCAGCGCGGGCTCGCCGACGACCCCGCGGTGGAGTGCAGGGCGTTGGCGCCCGCTGCACACGTGGAGCTGCTTCGCCGGACCGCATGGGAGGCGGTGCGGCTGCCGCGCCTGGTTGCGCAGGAGCAGTGCGATGTGGTGATGACGATGTCGGGACTTCTGCGCGTAGGGGCCGGTCAGCCGCTGATTTGCCTGTTGGGCAATCCGGTGATGTACGAAAGGCAGACTCCGGCGAACCTACTGCGCCGGTGGGCCGTCGACCGCACCGTGCGCCGGGCGACTTACACGGCCGCCCCCTCGCGCCTGATGGCCGACCTCGTGTCGGGCTCGTCAGGTCGCCCGTGCGCGGTGCTTGCCTGGGGCGTCGATCACGGCGTCTTCTCACCGGTTGCGCGCGCCGGCGAGGAGATCCTTTGCGTCGCCGACTTCTATGCGCACAAGCGCCACGACCTCGTCATCGATGCATGGTTGCGCCTGCGCGAGCCGCGCCCCGTACTGCGCCTGCTGGGCAATCCCGGCGCCGATCCACGTACGCATGCGCGGCTGCTGGCGCGCATCGCGTCCCTGCCCGACGCCGAGTCGATCGCGCTGGAATACAACGTCCCGCTGGGCCGGCTGGTCGCGGCCTACCGCAGCGCGCGCGTGTTCGTGATGGCCTCGGAGCACGAGTCCTTCTGCATGCCGCTTGCCGAGAGCATGGCCTGTGGGGTTCCTGGGGTCGTGCGCGGGCTTCGCAGTCTTCGTGAAACCGGCGGGGATGGCGCCGCATACGTGGACAGCGACGATCCCTCCCAGTGGGCCGCGGCGATCGAAAGACTGCTCGTGGACGACCGGGAGCACGACCGGGCGCGCAAGCGCGCCACCGGCACAGCCGCTCGCTTTTCCTGGGAGACGTGCTCGGCGACGCTCGCCGGCCATCTGTGAGCCTGCGAACGAAGCGGCTAGCTTCGCGTGTCGGACTTGGTCGCCAAGTAGTCGCTCGAGATCACGCCGCCCGCCACCGGCTGCCGGCGCACCTCGAGCGTTTGCCCGCCGGCGGCGTCGATCACCTCGAGGACCCGCGAGCTCGGCAGAGCGCTCATGCGGATCGGATGAAGGCGCAGTCGCTCATAGAGTGTCGTCCGCGACACGCCCGCCCGGCGCAGCACGCCGTAAAGCCGGGGGCGGAGTTGAATGCGATGGAGAGCCGGGATGTGACTGGGCAGCTGCAGGGCGAGCAGGCCGCCTGGACGAAGCACGCGTACGAACTCGGCGATGTAGCGTTCCTTGGACTCTGACTGCGCGATGTGCTGCAGCACCAGACGGCTCACGACGAGATCGAAGCGTGCGGTCTGCAGCGGGGCCAGGTCGGGGGCGTCGTGGACGGCGAAATCGCAGTTCTGCACATCCTGAGCAAGTCCGCGGGCCTCGCCGATCATGCGCCCGGAGACGTCCAGTCCCAGGCAGCTCTGGAAGTCGCGAGCGATCGCCTGGGTCAGGCGTCCGGCGCCGCAGCCGAAGTCGAGCGCCTCCACCCGCGCGACGGGCAGGCCGAATCGCGCCCCGTCGGCCAACAGCGCGTCCACCTCATCCCTTCCGCTCTGTATGAAAGCCGTTTGATCCCACCTGCCGAAACGACGGTCGCGATCGGACAGGATCGCCCAGTAGGGGTCGACGGCGGACAGGTCGTCCCAGTCCTGGCGCTGGCTGCCGGACGGCATGGCTGCGAGCATATTCCCGCAGTCGCCGCCGACAGAGCCGCTCAGCCTCGCCGAGCGATCAGGTGAAGCGTGTCGCGTTCGCCGCCCAAGCGGTCGCTCAGCCATGTCGCCGGGAACACCGCGCAGCAGAGCGCGGCGAGCAGCCGCAGCCGCAGGCCGCCCGCCGCCAGGCATCTGTGCACGACCAGGTACTGCAGGCTGGCCGGGAGTCCGAGAACGCTGGTCGAAGTGAACTGCGCGTCGACGGCGAGGTCGGCGCGCTGCAGGGCTGTCGCG
>DATHJQ010000171.1:0-3646 GCA_035286505.1 Solirubrobacteraceae bacterium
GCATCTACTTCAGCAGCTGGCCCCTGACCGGCCGTCATGCCAACCGGCCGCCCTTGCTGCAGCCCGATGCCGACGTGCGCGAGTCAGACGTCGTCGGCGAGTACCAGCGTGCGCTGGCCGCCGGCGATCTCGGCGCGATCCTCGCGACCTTCGAAGCCGACGGCTATGCCCGCGAGCCCGCAGGCGGCGAGCACCTCCACCGCGGCCACGACGGCCTGCGCGCGTTCTACGAGCAGCTGTTCTCCGCCGGCGGCGGAATCCCGCTGGAGCACTGCGCCGCGATCGACGACGGGCGCTCCTGCGCGCTGGAGTACAACGTCGTGCGCTGGGGGCACACCGACTTGCCGCCGCAGGCTGGCGTCGCCGTCTACGCGCGGGGTCCCGCCGGCAAGCTCGCCGCCGCACGTATCTACGACGACGTCGATCCCCCGCTGCGAGCAGGCGCCTGAGCGGGCGCGTGCCGCGCGGGCATCGAGCGCTCGTTCGTCGTGGCGCTGGCTCGGGGCGCTAGTCGAAGCCGTGGAAGGCCGAGCGCTCGCCCTTCTCCCAGGCCTCGCGCAGCCCCGGCGCGGCGAGGTCCCAGTCGGGGCGGATCTCCGTGCTGACCTCGCGCAGATCGCGCCAGAGCTCGGCGAAGGAGGGGCGCCCCCAGAACCAGTAGCCGTTGTAGATGCTGTGGATCACCAGGCCCGGCTTCAGCACCAGCGTGTGCGGGATCATCGGGTCGTTCTCTGAGTCCGTGTACTCCTGGATCTTCAGGTCCTTCTGCACGATCCGCCCCGGGTCTGAGAGGAACGGCCAGCTCGCACCCACCGAGGCGCGCAGCTCTTTGCTTGCGTGGTCCTCGTCCGTCGAGATCGTCGCGACCTGGGTGTAGGCCACCGCGATCTTCGGGTAGTTCGCCGCCAGTTCCAGATGTTGCTGGTGCTCCTTCGGGCAGTAGTTGCCACGGGCGAGCGTCAGGATCAGCGGGTCCTCGCCCTGCAGCTCGCTCAGCTTGCGCGGCGTTTTCGTGTGATCCGGCAGCTCGTAGTCCGGGAACGTGGCGCCGGGGACGATGTCGGAGCGCATGCCGGACCTCCTTTCCTCACGCGACGAGCTGCTGCCCGCCGTCGATGTCATAGGTCGCGCCCGTGAGCGCCGTGTTGGACATGAGGTGCACCGCCAGGGCCGCGACGTCCCGCGGACCAACGACGCGGCCGATCGGCAGCGTAGTCCGAAGCTCCTCGCGGCGCGCGTCGAGCTGCTCGCCGAGCAGCGAAGCCGACAGGGGCGTGTCGACGAAGCCCGGCGCGATCACGTTCGCGCGGATCGGCGCGATCTCGACCGCGAGGTTCGCCACCAGCGCGGGGGTTGCCGCCGTGATCGCCCCGATCAGTGTGAGCCCCACGCCGCGATGGCGGCCTCCGGTGCCGCTGATGAAGACCAACGACCCGCCCGGTCGCACCTTTCCCGTGACGTGGCGGGCGACCCGCATCGGCAGCAGTACGTGCCTGTCGAGGTCCTGGCGCGCCTGGTCGAAGTCCATCTCCGCCAGCGGTGCGTAGTAGGGACCGCTGCCCGAGAGCATCAGATGATCGATCGGGTCCTGGAGCTCGTCGAAGAAATGCTCGAGCTGCTGCTCGTCGGTCGCGTCGAACGCGGCGCTGCGCAGCGCGCCCAGCTCGTCCGCCGCGTGCCTTAGCCGGTCCGGGTCGCGCCCGGTCAGGATCACCTCCGCTCCCTCCGCACGTGCGCGGCGCGCCGTCTCGCGGCCGATGCCCGCGCTGCCGCCGATCACGACGACCGTCTGCCCGCGCAGCTCGGGCTCGCGCTCGACGCCCGGCGCAGCTGGCTCTGTGCTCATCTGCGCTCCTTTCCTCAACCCACCATCGGCGGTCCTGCGCCGACCGCCTGGGACTTCGCCGCGATCTCGCCGCGCAGCGACTTCAGCGCTTCGACGTAGATCTCCGAGAACGTCGGGAACGGCTGGATCGTGTCCGTCAGGACCTCCAGCGGGACGTGCGCGCGGATCGCGAGCGTCGCCTGCTGCAGCCACTCGCCCGCCTCCGGACCCAGTGCATAGGCGCCCGTCAACCGCTCGCCGTCGCTGAGCAGCGTCAGGAAGCCGTTGCTCTCCGCGTAGGCGCGCGTGTAGGTCGCCGTCTTCGCTATTCCCGACAACGCGGCCGTCGCGCTGAAGCGCCCCGCAGCGGCGCCGACCGCAGCCGCCTGCGGGTCGGTGTAGACGACGCGCGGGACCGCCTCGTAGTCGGCCTTGCGCGGCTGCCCGAGGATGTTCGACGCGACCACCTCGCCCTGATACTTGCCCACGTGCGTCAACGGCCACGCGCCGTTGACGTCGCCGATCGCCCACAGCCCCTCCGCCGCGCGCAGATGCGCGTCGACCGGCACTCCGTGCGCGTCGGCCTCCACGCCCACCGTCTCCAGGCCGATGCCGCTCACCCGCGGGCGCCGTCCGGTCGCCACGAGCAGCCGGTCCCCCCTCAGCTCGCGCCCGTCGTCGAGCTCGACCACGTAATCTTCACCATCGCGCCGCGCCGCGCTCGCGTTCGCCGAGAGCACGAGCTCGACGCCTTCGCCGCGAAGCACCTCGCCGAGCGCCTCGCCCAGCGGAGCCGGCTCGCGCGCGAGCAGGTGGTTTGCCATGTCGATCACGACCGTCTCGCCGCCGAGCCGGCGCACCGCCTGACCCATCTCCACGCCGACCGGTCCTCCGCCGAGGATCAGCAGCCGCCGCGGAACCGACTTCATCGCCGTCACCTCGCGGTTGCTCCAGACGCCGTCCAGCTCGCGCAGGCCCGGCACCGGCGGCACGACCGGGTCGGCCCCGTTCGCGAGCACCACGTGATCGGCCGTGTGGCGCACGCCGTCGACCTCGACCGCGCCAGGGCCCGCGAGCCGGCCGCTGCCGCGCAGCAGCTCAATGCCGTTGTCCGCCAGCCAGCGCGCCGCCCCCTCGTCGGTGTGGTCGGAGACCATGAAGTCGCGCCACGCCAGCGCCGCCTCGACGTCGACCTCGGCGCTCGCCGCCGCCTCGCGCGCCCCGTGCACCGCCTCGCCCGGGCGCAGCAACGTCTTCGACGGGATGCACGCCCAGTAGGAGCACTCTCCGCCCACGAGCTCGCGCTCGACCACCGCGACGCGCAGGCCGCCCTCGGCGAGCGCCCCCGCACAGTGCTCGCCAGGGGAGCCCGCGCCGAGCACGATCACGTCGTAGTTGTTGGCGGTACTCATCTCGGCAGCTCCTCGCCGGCCCGCTCGCGCACCATGTAGAGCGCATACCAGTCCGGCCAGTTCTCATCCGCCTCGCCCGTTCGCTGCTCGTGCTCGCCGTGCGCCGCCGCCGCACGCCGAAGCGCCTCCGCGAGGTCCTCCACCGACTCGTAGCTCGTCGCCATCGCTCCTCTTCTCAGCGGCCCGGAAGCCGGGCGGTTATCTCCTGCAGCAGCCAGCCGTTGCCGTCCGGATCGCTGAACGTGGCAAACGAGCTGTACGGATCCGGCGAGGGCCCGGCCGCGTGGTCGGAATCGCGGAAGCGAGCGCCCGGCGTCCCTTCGTGGAACACCTCGCTCACCTCGGCGCCATGCGCGATCAGCTCCGTGCGTGCCGCCTCGATGTCGGCCACGGCCAGGTACAAGCTCTG
>DATHJQ010000172.1:0-8849 GCA_035286505.1 Solirubrobacteraceae bacterium
TCAGCCCAAGCCGGTACGGCTCAGCCTCAGCCGGTACGGCTCAGCCTCAGCCCTTGAGGCTCAGCCTTCAGCCCTTGAAGCGGGGGAAGGCGCTGCGGCCCGCGTACACCGCCGCGTCGTCGAGGATCTCCTCGATGCGCAGCAGCTGGTTGTACTTGGCGACGCGGTCCGAGCGGGCCGGGGCGCCGGTCTTGATCTGGCCGCAGTTCACCGCGACGGCGAGGTCGGCGATGGTGACGTCCTCGGTCTCGCCCGAGCGGTGGGAGATGACGGCCGTGTAGCCCGCGTCGCGTGCCAGCTCGATCGTGCGCAGCGTCTCCGTCAGCGTGCCGATCTGGTTGACCTTCAGCAGGATCGAGTTGGCCACGCCGAGCTCGATGCCCCTGCCCAGGCGCTCGGTGTTAGTCACGAACAGGTCGTCGCCGACCAGCTGGACCTCGTCGCCGACGAGCTCGGTCAGCGCCTTCCAGCCGGCCCAGTCCTCCTCGTCCATGCCGTCCTCGATCGAGACGATCGGGTAGCGCGCCGACAGGTCGGCCCAGTAGCCGGCAAGCTCGTCTGCGCCGAGCGTGCGTCCCTCGTGCTCGAGCACGTAGGCGCCGTCGCCGTACAGCTCGCTGGCGGCCGGGTCAAGCGCGATGGCAACGTCCTCGCCGGGCGCGTATCCGGCCGCCTCGATGCCCGCCACGAGCATCTTCAGCGCGTCCTCGTTGGAGGCCAGGTCGGGTGCAAAGCCGCCCTCGTCGCCGACCGCCGTGCTCAGCCCGCGCTCGTGCAGCGTGCGCTTGAGCGCGTGGAACACCTCGGCGCCCATGCGCACGCACTCCGAGAAGCTCGGCGCGCCGCACGGCACGACCATGAACTCTTGGAAGTCGACTTTGTTGTCAGCGTGTGCGCCGCCGTTGAGCACGTTCATCATCGGCACCGGCAGCACATGCGCCGCCTCGCCGCCGAGGTAGCGCCACAGCGCCAGCCCCTCCTCCGCGGCCTGCGAATGCGCGGCCGCCAGCGACACGCCCAGGATCGCGTTAGCGCCCAGGCGCGACTTGTTCGGCGTGCCGTCGAGTGCGATCAACGTATTGTCGAGGCCCTGCTGATCGGCGGCGTCCAGCCCGGCGATCGCCTCGGCGATCGGCCCGTTGACGTTCTGCACCGCTCGGCCGACGCCCTTGCCGCCCCACGCTGCGCCGCCGTCGCGCAGCTCGGTCGCCTCGAACTCGCCCGTCGAGGCGCCCGAGGGCACCGCCGCGTGGCCGTGCGCGCCCGAGCGCAAGCCGATCTCCACCTCCACGGTCGGGTTGCCGCGGCTGTCGAGGATCTGGCGCGCGTGGACGCGCTGGATCTGACTCATGCTCGCGCGCCCGGGGTCGCCTGCGGGAACGTAGAGGTCCGCGATCTCGGCATCTACCGAGGGGGCCCTATTTGGTCGAGGTGGTTGCCGGCGTCGTCGTGGTCGGCGTCGGCGTGGCCGGCGTCGAGGTCGAAGGCGTCTTCGGCGCTTTGTACTGCTTGCAGTCGCTCACCACGTAGCCCGCGCGGCAATCCGTTTTCGACATCCACTTCTTTTTGAAGTCCTTGACGAACTTGCTGAGCGCCGCCTGCTGCTGCGTCGCCGTCAGCTGCGATTTGATCGACGCTTCGGCCTGCTTGAGCGTCTGCTGGCTGCCCGGCGCGATCGTCTGAACCTCGAAGATGTAGTAACCGAAAGGCGTCTTGATCGGTCCGGTCAACACGTTCTTCTTGGCCGAGAAGACGGCCGCGTCCAGCGACTTCTCCTCCTGACCTTTGACGACCCCCGCGAGCTTGCCGCCGTTGGACTTGCTCGCCGGGTCGATCGACACGCGCTTGGCGACGCTTTCAAAGCTCTTGCCCGATTCGATTTCCTGCTTGGCCTTCTTGGCCTGGCCTTCGGTCTTGGTGAGGATGATCAGCAGGTTGCGCTTTTCAGCCACCCCGAAGCGTTTGGGGTTTTCTTTGTAGTACTTGGCGATCTGCGCCTGCGTGACCTTCGACTTCTGTTTGACGATCTTCTGCTGGATTTTCTGCGAGAGCAGGTTCAGCTTCACACGCAGCAGCAGGTCGGACACGCTCTGCCCGGACGTTTTCAGGAATTTTTCGAATTCCGCCGCCTTCGGGAACTGCTGGCTCTTGATCTTTTCGAACTGCTTCTTGACTTCCTTGTCGGAGATCTTCACGCCAAGCGATTTAGCTTCGCCGATCACCCAGTTGGAGGAGATGAGGAAGCCGAGCACCTCCTGCTGCAGCGATTTGTACTGCTGCGCGCACTGAGACTTCAGCGCGGCTTCGGTCGGCGGCGCCTGGCCTTTGGCGGGTTTGGCAGCCGCTTTCGCAGTGGCGATACAGGCCGTGTACTTGGGCGGCACCGGTATCGCCGGCTTGGTGCCCGGAGCCGTCGCGCTCGATGCCGCCGCAACGCTCATCCAGTGGTTGAACGTGTCTTTGGTGATCGACTTACCGTCGACCGAGACAACCGCGTTGCCGGGTATGCCGCCGCACGCGGATAGCCCCACGAGGGCAAACAAAACGGCGCCTAGCGCCGGGACGATGCGAAAAGCTCTGGGCACGACGCGGGCACTCTAGCGGAAACGTCCGAAGGCGTGCTTAACGAATGCCTAAGCGCCAGATCAAGCGGCCTCGCGCGTCAACGCCAACAACACATCCGCCGCCCTGACGACCGAAGGGAAGCGCTGCTTTCCATCTCTTGGAACGCGCATCGACATCTGGGCGCGCCCCGACTCGTACAGCGCCTCCGGCAGCTCCTCGCGCAGGCGCTTGGCCCGGCGGGAGTCCAGCTGGATCGGCACGACGGCCAGCCGGTCGCCGTGAAAGCTCACCGTGCGCGCGCCGGCCTGGCCGAACTTGATCCGCGCGCGCTGCAGCGCGAGCAGGTTCTCCAGCGGCTCGGGCACCGGCCCGAAGCGGTCCTCCAGCTCCTCGTGCAGCCGCTGCACGTCAGCCACCTCGAGCGCGGCGGCGACCCGCCGGTGCACGTCGATCTTCGCCTGCTCGTAGGGGATGTAGTCGGCCGGTACGTAGGCGTCGACGTTCACGTCCAGGCGCACCGGATCGGCCAGCTCGGAGTCGGCGTCCCCGTTCTGTGAGGCGCCCGCCTCGCGCTCGGCCGCTGCGACGGCTTCGTCGAGCATCTGCATGTACAGCTCAAAGCCCAGCGCGGCGACGTGCCCGGACTGCTCGTCGCCGAGCAGGTTGCCGGCGCCGCGGATCTCCAGGTCGCGCATGGCGATCTGAAAGCCGGCGCCCAGCTCGGTGTAGTCCGACAGCGCCGACAGGCGCTGCGCGGCCTCCTCGGTGAGCGCCTGCGCGGAGTCGTAGAGCAGATAGGCGTAGGCGCGCTCGCGGCTGCGGCCGACGCGCCCGCGTATCTGGTAGAGCTGCGCCAGCCCGAAGGCGTCGGAATGCTCGACGATCAGCGTGTTTGCGCCGGGAATATCGATGCCCGACTCGATGATCGACGTGCACACCAGCACGTCCGCGCCGCCGCGCAGGTAGTCCAGCATCACCGCCTCCAGCTCGCCTTCGGGCATCTGGCCGTGCGCGACGGCAAAGCGCACGCCCGGGCACAGCGCGCGCAGGCGCTCGGCCGTCTCCTCGATCGACTCAACGCGGTTGTGCAGGAAGAACGCCTGCCCGCCGCGCTCGTGCTCGCGCAGGATCGCGTGCTTGACCAGCTCCTCCTCGTACTCGCCGACATACGTCTTCACCGGGCGCCGCCCCTCGGGCGGCGTCTCGATCACCGAGATGTCACGCAGCCCTGCCAGCGACATCTGCAGCGTGCGCGGGATCGGCGTGGCCGACATCGAGATCACGTCCACGCGCAGCTTCAGCTGGCGCAGCAGCTCCTTCTGCTTGACGCCGAAGCGCTGCTCCTCGTCGACGATCAGCAGGCCGAGCTCCTTCGCGCGCACGTCGCGCGAGAGCACGCGATGGGTTCCGATGAGGATGTCCACGCGTCCGTCGGCGAACCCCTTGATCGCCTCCTTCTGCTCGGCCGCCGTACGAAAGCGTGAGACGTGCTCGATCGTCATCGGGTAGTCCGCCAGGCGCTCGGCGAACGTGCCGTAGTGCTGCATCGCGAGGATCGTCGTCGGCACGAGCATCAGCACCTGACGGCCGTCGTTGGCCGCCTTGAACGCCGCCCGCAGCGCCACCTCGGTCTTGCCGTAGCCGACGTCCCCGCAGATCAGGCGGTCCATCGGTCGCGGCGCCTCCATGTCGGCCTTGACCAGCTCGATCGCCTCGCGCTGATCGGGCGTCTCGGTGTACCCGAACGCCGCCTCGAACTCGCGCTGCCAGTCAGAGTCCTCGGCAAAGGCGTGACCCGTGCGCCGGCGGCGCTCGGCGTACAGGCTCAGCAGCTCGCCCGACAGCTCCTGCGCGGCTCGCCTGGCGCGCGCCTTCATCGTCTCCCAACGCGTGCCGCCGAGCTTGCTCAGCGGCGGGCTGTCGCCGCCAGCCCCGACATAGCGCGAGATCTTCGCCAGCTGATCGGTGGGCACGAACACGCGATCGTCGCCCTGGTATTCCAGATACAGGTAGTCGCGCGTCACGTCTGCCACCGTGCGTGTCTCAAAGCCGGCAAAGCGCGCCACGCCGTGGTCCTCGTGCACGACCACATCGCCGGCGCGCAGCTCGGTGAAGGAGCGCAGGGCGCCGCGGCGCGCGGCGCCGCGCCCGCCACGATCGACCCCCCCACGACCGATCGAAGATCGGCCAGCTCGCCGGCGGCGCAGCAGCCGGTGTTCGGGAAACACCGCCAGCTTCAGCGACGGCGCGACGAAGCCTTCGCGCAGCGACGCCGCAGCGAAGCGCAAAGAGGGCTCCTGAGGCGACGCGCCGGCATCGACGCCCTCGCCCAGCCAGCTCGCTTTCAGGCGTCCGAGGTTGTAAGCGGCGCGCTCGCCCTCGCCGCGCTGAGGGAAGGCGACGACCGTGCGATAGCCCGATCGCACGAGCTTCTCGAGCTCCGGCTCGGCCTCGGCCAGCGAGCGCGCCGCCGTGTCTGCCGATTGCGCGCGCAGCTCCACACCCTGGTCGGCTGAGATCGCCGAAAGCCATACGCGCGCGCGCTGTTTGACCGCCGCCTGCACCGTCTCCGGGCTGACGTACAGATGATGCGCGTCCTTGTCACCGAACGCCGCGCACACGTCGTTCCAGTGGTCGCTCAGCGCCGGCGCCAGCTCCTCCTCCGCCGCGACCACCAGCTCCGTTCGCTCGCCGACCAGATCCAGCAGCGCGCCGAAGCGGTCCACGGGCAGCAGCTCGGCGATGTCGGGGCGGCTGGCTCTCTCGCCGTCACGCGCCGCCCCTCTTGCATCCGCGGCCAGCTCCGCGCCGGCGACGGCCGCCAGCTCGCGGTGCTCCTCGGCCAGCTCGGCCGCCGGTGCAATCTCGACCTCCTGCACATGGCCGAGCGAGCGCTGCGTGAACGTCGAGAACCAGCGCAGCGACTCGATCTCCACGTCGAACATGTCCACGCGCACGGCGCGATCCTCCGTGGCTCCGAACACGTCGAGCAGCCCGCCGCGCAGCGCGAACTGTCCCCGCTCCTCGACCTGGTCTGCGCGTTCGTAGCCGGCGGCGACCAGCTCGGCGGCGCACTCGTCGAGGTCCAGCAGCTCCCCGACCCGCAGCGTGAACGAGTGCGGACGCAGCGCCGGATCGGGCACCTTCTCCGACAGCGCCACCGCGCTCACGACCACCAGCGGCCGCCCGTGCTCCTCAGACAGCTCCTGCTCGGCGCCGAGCAGCGAGTCCAACGCCGCCATGCGCAGCCCCACCAGGTGCGCCGGCGGAACGAGATGGGACTCGTAGGTGACGCCGCGTGTCGGGTAGTAGCGCACGCGGCGCGGCGCCAGCCAGGCGCGCAGGTCGGCCGCCATGTCGCGCGCGGCGCGATCGTCGCCCACGACGATCAGCTGCGCGCGCTCGCGCTGCTCGTCGCGATCGGCCAGCGCGGCGATCAAGTAAGGCCGAAGCGACGAGGAGACGAATGCGTTGCCGCCATCGCGCGCGAGCGCCAGCGCGGCGGGGTCCTCTTCGATGTGGGCGAGCAGCGATCGGAGCGGCATGTGCGGGGCCGGTGCACACAATAGACGCGTGCACCGACCGTCTCGCGATGCACTCGGGCGGCTCCGCGGACGGGTTGACGCGGCGCTGAGAGGCCGCGCTCAGGCCGCCGGCTGCTCTCCGAGGACGACCCGCTCGACCTGCTCACAGGCGCGCTCGATCAACTCCGCTACCTGCTCGCGTCCCTCGCGAAAGCGCCCCAGCACGTAGGCCGAGACGATCTCCGGGTCGCTGCTGTCCGGACGCCCGACGCCCACGCGAACGCGCGTGAAGTCGCCGCCGCCCAGCTCGCGCTTGATCGACTTCAGGCCGTTGTGCCCGGCCAGGCCGCCGCCGGTTCGCGCGCGCACCTCGCCGAACCGCAGGTCGATCTCGTCGTGCACAACTAGCACCCGCTCGAGCGCAAGCTCGTAGGAGCCGCGTGCCGGACCGACCGAGCGCCCCGCGTCGTTCATGTACGTCTGCGGGCACAGGACCGCGACGCGCACCGCCGGCGGCCCGGGCTGCGCTCCCGGCGTCTCACGGTGCACGCGACCCTCGGCGAGCCGCCCGCGGAAGCGATCCTTCGCGCGGGAGAAATTCCAACGTCGAGCAAGCGCCTCGGCGACCGTGAAGCCGACGTTGTGGCGCGTTCCCTCGTGCTCGCGCCCGGGGTTGCCTAGCCCGACGACCAGCCAGTCGATCGCACCCCCGCCGCCGCCAAAAGGGCGTCGCAGCGACTACTCCTCGCTCGAGGAGCCCTCGCCGGCGCCGGCGTCCTCGCCGCCCTCGGCGCCCTCCGCGTCCTCGCCGCCCTCGCCGACGAGCTCGGTCTCGGACTCGACCTCCTCCTCCTCCTCGACCTGCAGCCGGGGCGGGGAGAGCGTCGCGACGACCGCCTCCTCGACCTCGTCGAGCAGCGTCACGCCCTCGGGCATGGCGACCGCGTCGAGCCCGATCGTGTCGCCGATCTGCATCTCGCCGACGGCATGCTCGATCGACTCGGGAATCGCCGTCGGCAGGGCCTCGACGTTCAGCTCGCGCACGATCTGCTCGAGGATGCCGCCTTCCTTGACGCCCGGCGTGTCGTCGACGCCGGTCAGCTCCAGCGGTACGACCGCGTGGATCGCCTGGTCCAGGCGCACGCGCAAGAGGTCGATGTGCACGGTCTGACCGCGCACAGGGTCGCGCTGGGCCTCCTTGAGGACGACCGGCGTGGCTTTGCCGCCGTCGACGCTCAGGTCGAGCACCGCGCCCGAGCTGGCGAGCGCCAGGCGCAGGTCGCGGGCATCGACGTCGAAGCCCTGCGAGTCGCCACCGCCGCCATAGAGAACGCCCGGCACGCGACCGTCGCGACGCAGGCGCCGCGCCGCGCGCGAGCCGTCCGCGTCGCGGCTGCGTACATCCAGTTTCGTGCTCGAGTCGGCCATTACAAGCCCGAGGACTCTAGCAATCCGCCGCGTTGGGGATCGGAGCGCTGAGCGCCAGCAGGTGTATGTGGATCCCCGTCAGCGCGTTTCCCGTGCGCCGCACCTCGACGCACTGAACGACCGGAAGTCGCCCGATCACCGTCCACGCCAAGCGCGTCTTGCCGCGGGCCCCGGTGAACGAGTAGGAGGTGCTCGATTTCAGCGAGAGGATCTTCGGCGTCCCAGGGCGGCGCAGGCTGCTCGCGTCGGCGCGCACCGTCGCCATGCACGAGGCGCTCGCGCGGCAGCCGCTGAGCTTGTCGAGCATGCCGCCGACGTCTCCGCGCGCCTGCGCCTGCAGCAGCGCCGCCGCGTCGTCGCGTTCGACGTTCTCCACCGAGAGAAAGCGCGCCAGCGCCGCGCTGATCGCCAGGAACAGCAGCACGCCGAGCGCGATCAGCGCGATGCGTCTCAGAACAGCTGGTTCTCGCCGCCGAAGACCTCGCTGACCGAGTCGTCGACGAAGATCCGCCGGATCGAGTCGGTCAGCAGCTCGGCGCACGGAAGCACACGAATGTTGTTTGGACGACCGGCCGGAATCGGGATGGTGTCGGTCACGACGATCTCCTCCAATCCCGACGTGCTCAGGTTCTCGAAGGCATTCCCGGAGAACACGCCATGCGTCGCCGCCGCGTAGACGCGCGACGCCCCCTCCTCCAGCACGGTCTTGGCGGCGGCCTTCAGCGTGCCCGCCGTGTCGATCATGTCGTCCACGATCACCGCCGTCTTGTCCTTCACGTCGCCGATCACGTAGCCGATCTCCGCGACCTGCTGAGCGGGGCGCTCCTTGTCGAGGATTGCCAGCTCGGCGCCGATCTTCGACGCGAACTTCTTGTTCAACTTGACGCGCCCGGCGTCCGGCGCGACGACCACCAGGTCAGAGAGCCCGAGGTCGCCGAAGTACTGCGTGAGCATGAACAGCGCCGTCATGTGGTCGACGGGCTTCTGGAAGAAGCCCTGGATCTGTCCGGCATGCAGATCCATCGTCAGCACGCGGTCGGCGCCCGCCGCCTCGAGCATGCGCGCGACCAGACGCGCGGAGATCGGCTCGCGCGGCGAGGACTTCTTGTCCTGGCGCGAGTAGCCGAACCATGGCGTCACGGCTATCACCCGATGTGCCGAGGCCCCGACGGCGGCGTCGATCATGAACATCAGCTCCATCAGCGAGTCGTTCGCGCGCACGCCCGTCTGCGGGTTGTCGCAGATCGACTGCACGATGAACACGTCCGCGCCGCGGATCGAGTCGACGTAGCGCACGTACGTCTCGCCGTTGGCGAACGTCTTCAGCTTGAC
>DATHJQ010000173.1:0-2114 GCA_035286505.1 Solirubrobacteraceae bacterium
TGAACTTCTCCTGTTTGGCGCCGCTGAGCTCCAGGCGTCGCCAGCGCTCGGGCAGCCACACCGTTCGCCGCCCGACGATCAGCTCGAGTGCGAGCAGCATGACGATCACCTCGAAGACATGCGTGACGCCTCCCGTCGGCAGCGGCAGCGCCGGCACGGCCATGAGCATGACGAAGATCAGCGCGAAGCTGCCCTCGCCGAAGGCGTCGATCAGCCCTCCCAGCGTCTTCTGGTCGTCGCCCTTCAGCCACCGCTCGAGCTGGTCTGAGACCTTCGCCGGGGCGGGCGTCTGAACTGTCGCCATCCGCGCATTGTCCGCCTTGTGCGCCGGTGATGCTGCAGACGCCCGCCGGCGCCCGCGATCAGGCGGCGATGCGCACGTCGGACTCGGCAAGCAGCTCGGCGAGGATCTCGCTCAATGCGAGCTCTTGGTCGTGCTCGGCGAGCGTGCCGTCGAAGGCGAATGCGTTCTCGATGTCGGCCACGGGCAGTTCGCGATCGATCACACGCGCGCCGGCCGCCGCGAGCGCCTTGCGCAGCTCGGCCTGCGCCCACACGGCGCCGAACATGCCGGTGCTCGCGCCGATCACGGCGGCGGGCTTGCCGCGCAGGGCGGCGGAGGCGAACGGGCGCGACGCCCAGTCGACGGCGTTCTTCAGGACGCCGGGGATCGAGGAGTTGTACTCGGGCGTGGCGAACAGCAGGGCGTCGGCCTCGGCGATCTCCGCGCGCCAGCGATCGACCGCCGACCCGGGGTGGGCCTCGTCGTCCTCGTCGAATGGCGGGATCGCCTTCAGGCCGGTGAACTCCACGAACTGCGCCTCGGGCGCCAGCAGCTGCGCCGCCGCCCGAAGCAGTCGTCCGTTGTGCGAGTCGCGGCGCAGCGATCCGGTGACTCCGAGAACCCGCATCGCCGTCATCTACTCGCTGTCCTGGGCGAGCTCGAGCTCGACCGTCAGCTTGACGTCGTTGGCCAGGGCGAAGCCGCCCTTGGGCAGCGGCGCGTTCCACTCCAGGCCGAACTGCGTGCGGTCGATGACCGTCTCCAACGTCACGCCGATCTTGACGGCGCCGCCGAGCGTCTCGTGCGGGTCGGTGATCGTGCCCCGCGCCTCGACAGGGTGCGTGTGGTCCTTGATCGTCAGCTCGCCGTCGATCACCAGCTGCTCGCCGTCGCGGCGGACTGCATTGGAGGCGAAGCGCAGCTCGGGGTAGCGCTCGGTGTCGAAGAAGTCCGGCGCGCCCAGGTGGGCTTGCAGGTTCTCGTCTTTGACGACGATTGAGCCGGCGTCGACGGCGCCGACGAGCTGGCCCGTCCCGTCCTCGCCGACGATGAGCGTGGCGTCGAGGTTCTCGAAGCGCCCGCGAAATGTGGCGACGACCATGTGCTTGACGGCGAAGCTCGCCGAGGAATGCGTCGGGTCGAGCTTCCAGGTGCCGACGGGAAGCTTGGTTTGAGTGTCTACGGCGGTGGCTGACATGACGGTCTCCTTCGTGTCCTTGATTAGCGGACTATGGTCCGAATAACCGGTATACTAACACAAATGGACCGTAGTCCGCTAATCGTCGGGGATAAGATTGCTGGCGTGAGGGGGAATGCCAGGGGGAACGTCGCTTCAGCGGTCCTGCCGATGCTCGAGCCGGTCCGCCACGAGCGCGCCGACGCGACGCGCAATCGCGCGACGATCCTCGAGGCGGCGGAGCGCTTGGTGGGCGAGCAGGGCGCGCAGACGGTCACGATGGATCAGATCGCCTGTGCGGCTGGTGTCGGCAAGGGCACGCTGTTTCGCCACTTCGGCGATCGCTGCGGTCTCATGCGCGCGCTGCTGGACGAGCGCGAGCGCGCCTTTCAGGAGGACTTCATCCGCGGTCCGGCGCCGCTCGGCCCCGGGGCGCCGCCGCGCGAGCGCCTGGTCGCTTTCGGCGAGCGGATGCTCGAGCACATCGAGATCCAGGGCGACCTGCTCGTCGCGGCGGAGAACGGGGCGCCCGGCGAGCGGCTGCGCCACAGCGTCTATGCCGCCTACCGCGCGCACGTCACCGCGGTGCTGCAAGGGACCGGCTACGCAGGCGACATCGGCTACCTCGCCGACGTGCTGCTGGGCGCGCTGGTC
>DATHJQ010000174.1:0-3356 GCA_035286505.1 Solirubrobacteraceae bacterium
GAAGTCCCGCGCAGCCCGCACCCGCGCGGGCTCATCCTCCTAGCCGGCGCGCCTTCCAGCCGCTTCGCGCCCGCCCGCTTCAGGCTGCGATCTCGTGGATCGCCCGCAGGGCCAGCGTGTCCTCGCCGAGCGCCGCAAGCGGCGTGCGCTCGGAGGCGATCACGGCGCCGCCGCGCGAGTCCAGCTCCAGGTCGGCCAGCGCCGCCAGCGCGCCGCGGAGCCGGCTGGGGTCGCTGCGTGCGACATCCGCGATGAAGCGGTCGGCCGCGCGCGAGGGCATGCGCAGGGTGCGCTTGACGACCGCCTCGGACTCGCCGGCCTGCAGGCGCAGCGCGACCGCCAGCGCGTCGCGCAGGCGCTGGGACATCAGGTAGATCAGGCCCGACAGGCGCTCGCCCTGCTCGCGCAGGCGCAGGTAGGAGAGCGTCGCCTCGCGGGCGTTGGAGCCGACCAGCGCGTCGGCCAACGCGTAGGCGCGCCACTCGGCCGAGTGCGCCGCGCGGTCGTCGATCCGCTGGGCGTCGATCGTCACGCCGGCGGTCTCGTCGGCGTCGCCTTCCAGCGCAAGCTTCTCCAGCTCGCGCAGCAGTCTCTGCTGGCGCTCGCCGACCTGCGCCACGATCGCCTTCGCGGCCGCCGCGTCGAGCGACAGGCCGATGCGCGAGGCCTGCTCGCGCGCCCACTTGGGCAGCTCCCACGGCTTGACCGTCATCTGCGCCACGACCTGCCCGCCCGCCGACCTGACCGCCTCGTGCAGAGCGTCCGGCGCCTTCGCGCGCGCCTCCTCGCGCGCGAACAGCGCAAGCGTCGTGTCCGGCGGCATCTGCCCGATCGCTGCTGCCAGCGTCTTCTCGACGTCGGCCTGGCGCCAGCGCTCGACGCCTTCCACGACGATCACGCGCCGTCCGATCGCAAGCGTCATCGCGGCCAGCGCCTCGGTCACTCCGTCGGGCGTTGCGGCATCGCCTTCGAGCAGCTCGACCGTCGCGTCCGCGCCGGGCGCTTCGGCAAGCGCGCGCAGCCCCGCCCTGCGCTCCGCCACCGCGCCGTGATCGTCGCCGTGGATCAGGTAAGCGGGCTTCAGCTCGGCCATCGCCCGAGTCTATGACGGCTCGACGACGATGGGCCGTGAGCGTTCTAGACGTCCGGGAGGCAAGCGAGACAAGGACGCAGGAAGTGAAGTGTGCGGACGCACACGAGCGCGCGAGGACGCCGTATCGCGCCGCCTATCGGGCGCCTAGCGGACGACGAGATTCACCAGCTTGCCCGGGACGACGATCTCCTTGATGATCTCCTTGCCGTCGAGATGCGCCCGCACGTTGGGCGCCGCCCTGCACAGGTCCTTCAGCTCGTCGGCGCTGGCGTTAGACGCGGCCTGCACGCGGTCGCGCAGCTTGCCGTTGACCTGGCAGACGAGCTCGTACCCGTCTCGCTCGAGCAACTCCTCCTCGGCGTTCGGCCAGTCGGCTTCCCACACACGCTCGCCCGTCAGACGCTCGTAGACGTCTGCGCACACGTGCGGCGCGAACGGGAACAGCAGCGAGGCGGCCGTCGCCAGCGAGAAGCGCAGGGTCTGCACGTCCGCGGAGTCGCGCAGGCGCGAGCAGTCGTTGAGCAGCTCCATCACAGCGGAGATCGCCGTGTTGAAAGCGAAGCGACGCAGGTCGCCGCTGACCTTGTCGATCGCCCAGTGCGCCTTGCGCAGCAGCACCAGGTCCTCGCCCTGCACGCCGAGCGGGCTCTCGGGAGCCCCGCTGGACGCGCCGGCGCGCTCGGCGGTCTCCGCCGCCAGGCGCCACAGGCGGCTGAGGAAGCGGTGAACGCCCTCGACGCCGGCGTCCGACCAATCCGCATCCTGGTCGGGCGGGCCGACGAACAGGATGTAGCAGCGCGCCGTGTCGGCGCCGACCCGCTGCACGATCGACGCCGGCGAGACGACGTTGCCGCGCGACTTGCTCATCTTGGCGCCGTCCTTGGTGACCATGCCCTGGGTGAACAGCGCGTTGAACGGCTCCTGGAAGTCGAGGTGTCCGAGGTCTGCGAGCGCCTTGCAGAAGAAGCGCGCGTACATCAGGTGCAGGATCGCGTGCTCGACGCCGCCGATGTACTGATCGACCGGCATCCACTCGCGCAGCGCCTCCGGGTCCCACGCGGCGAGATCGTTGGTCGGGTCGCAGTAGCGCAGGAAATACCACGACGAGTCCACGAACGTGTCCATCGTGTCCGTCTCCCTGCGCGCCGCGCCGCCGCACGTCGGGCACGTCGTGTTCACCCAGTCCTCCGCCGCCGCAAGCGGTGAGCGACCCTTCGGCGTGTAGTCCTCGACGTCCGGCAGCTCGACGGGAAGCTGGTCGGTTGGGACTGGCACGACTCCGCACTTCTCGCAGTAGAGGATCGGGATCGGCGCGCCCCAGTAGCGCTGGCGCGAGATCAGCCAGTCGCGCAGCTTGTAATTGATCGACGCGTGCCCCTTGCCCTCGACGTCCAGCCAGCGAACGATCGCGCTCAGCGCCTCGCGGTTGGGCAGGCCGTCGAACTCCTCGCTGCAGTTGACCAGCACGCCATCGCCTGAGTAGGGCAGCTCGGCGAAGTCCGCCTCGTCGGACCCGCCCGCCGGCTCGATCACGCGGCGGATCGGCAGGTCGAAGGCGCGCGCGAACGCGTGGTCGCGCTCGTCGTGCGCCGGCACGGCCATGATCGCGCCGGTGCCGTACTCCATCAGCACGTAGTCGGCGACGTACATCGGGATCTGCTCCCCGTTGACCGGGTTGGTCACGGTGCGTCCCAGCGCGACCCCCGTCTTGGGCTTCTCGGCGTTGCCGCGCTCCTCGTTGGTCTCGTTCAGCGCGACGTTTACGTACTCGCGCACCTCGTGCTCTCGCTCGGTGCCCGCCACCAGACGCGCCACGTCGGGGTGCTCGGGCGCCATCACGAAGAACGTCGCGCCGAACAGCGTGTCCGGGCGCGTCGTGAACACCGGATAGTCGATGCCCAGCTGCTCGCAGCGAAACGTCACCTCCGCGCCCTCCGAGCGCCCGATCCAGTTGCGCTGCATCGTCTTTACGTTCTGCGGCCAGTCGATCTCCTGCAGGTCGTTGAGCAGCCGCTCGGCGTAGTCGGTGATGCGCAAGAACCACTGCTCGAGCTGGCGCACCTCGACGAGCGTGCCGCAGCGCTCGCAGCGCCCCTCGGCGTCGACCTGCTCGTTGGCCAGCACCGTCTGGTCGTGCGGGCACCACTTCACCGCCGCATCCTTGCGGTAGGCCAGGCCCGATCGAAACAGCTCGAGGAAGATCCATTGCGTCCAGCGGTAGTAGCTCGGTTCGCTCGTCGCCAGCTCACGCGACCAGTCGATC
>DATHJQ010000175.1:0-4394 GCA_035286505.1 Solirubrobacteraceae bacterium
CACGCGGTAGTTCTTGATCTGGCCGTTCTCGACCACCACGTCCTGCCTGAGCACCTCGGCGATGCGCAGATCGCGCACCGTTTTCCCGGCAGTCTCAACGGCACTTCGCGCCGCCGCCTCCCACGAGTCGCTGCTCACGCCGATCACTTCGGTCACGCGGTATACGCCGTCAGCCATCACCGACCATCCTCTCCTCGCCACCAGAAGCTTCTGACTCTCCCACATCTCCGCCCGAAGCGGCCACGACCCCAGCGTCCCGCTCAGCAGTCGACGTGCAGCGCGGGAGGCCTGTCGGGGCTGATTCCTTTCTCTATGCACGCCAGGTATGCGATGCCGCGATGTATTCCGTCGACGATGAGCACTGCAGCATCGAACACGCCGACCCGCATCACCACGTCGGCGGTCCACCTGCCGCTTTCCATATCGTCGATGAAACGCTCCACTCGCAGCTCTTGCGCCTCGACCTCGGCCGAATGGAGCGCTGTGCTTCGTTCTCGATATATCGCTCGCAGCTGGCCGAGCGTCTTGTAGCTCGTGTCGACATGGCCCATGAAGCTTGCGAACAGGGTTGGCGTCTGCGCAAGTTCCGTCGCCGAAAGGGGCCTCAGAGCCATGACGAGCATCGTCGCGGCGGGAATCGCGTGGGCATATGGCCGCCCGGCCAAAGATGCAAGGGCCGAGTTGTCTCATCCGTCGGTGTTCGTCGGGCGAACTGATCTAGGCTGCCGCCGTGAGCGAGAGGTCCAGCCCCCGTCGCGCGAGACCGACGGCGATCGCCGGGAGCGCGCGTCGGCTGAACCGGAGCCCAAAGCTGCTGAACGCGGCGCGACGGGCGCGTGAGTGGGCGCTTGGCGAACAGCAGATCGACCACGGGCTGCCGAGCGTTCGCGGCCGCCCGGTCGACGTGGCGTTCCGTCATCTGGCGGCGCTCAGAACGGAGCAGCCCGGCGTCGCGGGAGAGCTCGGGGCCGCGGTCCTTCAGAGCTGGCAGAGACTCGCCGAGGCTCAGGGCCGAGGGCGAGGCGAGGTGGATGTGGCGGTCCTCTTCACGGATCTCGTGAGCTTCTCCGAGTGGGCGCTGCAAGCGGGAGACGAGCTCGCCGTCGAACTGCTCCGCGAAGTGGGCCAGGCGATCGAGCCTCCGATCCTGACGCGTCGAGGTCAGGTCGTGAAGCGGCTCGGCGACGGGCTCATGGCGGTCTTCGCCGATGCATCCAGCGCGACCGAAGCGGCGTTCGACGCCTGCAGTCGTGTGGCATTGGTGAACGTCGGTGGCCACCGGCCGCGATTGCGCACCGGCATCCACCTCGGGCGCCCTCGCAAGGTTGGCAGCGACTACCTCGGTGTCGACGTGAACATCGCCGCGCGCCTGGCGGAGTCGGCGCAGCCTGACGAGATCCTCGTTTCAGAGCGCACGCTGCAGGCGCTCGATCCAGGGGTCGTGAGCGCCACAAGACGGCAGTTTCATGCGCGCGGCGCGCCCGCCGATCTCGTGGCGCACGCGGTTCGCCGGGCCTGAGCGGCGTGCTTGCCCCGGGCGCGCAGGTTTGTCGCCGCCCCCCCAGGGGTAGCCGAAACGCATGAACGGGCGTCCTTGCGGCGCGGGACTGGTCGGCGTCTTTGCCGTCTGCGCCCTGTCGGCCGCGGCTGATCCGGCTGATGCGGCCCTGTACAACCTTCGGGCCGCCCCTCAGGCGGCATTCGTGTGGACGCCGCAGCTGCCGCGCATCGGAGAGCCCATCAGCTTGAAGTCCACCTCGAGCGAGCCGGGCGGCCAAATCACGAGCTATGCCTGGGACTTCCACGACAACGGGCCCTTTGGAGCCTTCGAAGAAGGCGGTCCGGTCGCGGGCGCATCATTCGCGACCCCCGCGCCCCACGTGGTCAGGCTGCGGGTGACCGATCGGGACGGCCTCTCCAACATCGCCGCTGAGACCATCCAGATGACTCCACCACCGCCGTCAGTGCACATCATGAATCCATTTCCGATCATTCGCATCACGGGTCGGACCTACGCCAGGCGAGTCAGGATCAGGCAGCTCGCAGTCAGGGCACCGGCGGGCGTGCGAATCAAGGTCCGCTGTCGCGGTCGCTGTCCGGTCAAGTTGGCGAGCCTGGCTTCGCCCTCAAGGACGGGTCGCTTGGAATGGGTCAGGGTTCGACGGTTCGAGCGCAGCTTCCCGGCCGGCGCAGTTCTGGAGGTTCGCGTGTCGGGCAAGGGAGAGATCGGCGCGTTCACACGCTTTGCCGTGCGCCGGCACAAGCTGCCGACACGCAGCGATTCGTGCCTGGATACGCCCGGCATCAGGGCGATCGCCTGCCCTGCCGGCTGACAGCCCAATCGGGCAGAACTAGACGTTGGTAGGTGGCGGCGAGCGACGCCAGGCAGGAGCATTGGCTGCTATGCAGCTTCCAGCCCAGCGCATGTCGGTCCTTTGCGGCGGCCCGCTGACCGCTGGCCGCCCAAGCCCACAGCTGCCCGGGCACGGCACGGGGCCATAGCGATGGGCACTCGCGCACATTCCCTCAGGATCTACGCAGAGGAGTTGGCGGTCCGCCCCGGCCTGCTCGGCGACGAGCGGCTCGCGCGCTCTGTCGCGCGCGGAGACGAGGGTGCCTTCGCGACGATCTACGACCGCTACCACCAGCGGCTCTACCGCTACTGCTACTCGCTGCTGCGCGATCGCGAGGACGCATACGACGCGCTCCAGTCAACGCTTGCGAACGCCTTCGCGGCGCTGCAGGCTGGACGGCGCGACGCGCCGCTTCGCCCATGGCTGTTTCGCATCGCGCACAACGAGGCGATCACCGTCATTCGCCTGCGCGGACGCGACTTGACCACGACGGACGTCGCCGAATCGTGCGTGCCCTCTGCCGAGGATCGTGCGGGAGAGCGAGCGCGACTCGCGCTGCTCGTGAAGGACCTGCACGAGCTCCCCGAGCGCCAACGCAGTGCCCTGCTGATGCGCGAGCTGAGCGGCCTCTCCTATCGAGACATCGCCATCGCCCAGGGCATCTCCGCGCATACGGTGAAGCACGCGCTCTTCGCGGCCCGGCGCTCGCTTGGAGAATTCGAGGAGGGTCGGGCGATGGTCTGCGACGACGTTCGCCGGTCCATCTCGTACAACGAGGGGCGTCTGCCGCCTCGCGCGCGCGCGCACCTGCGAGACTGCGCTCACTGCGCCGCGTTCGCCGCAGCCATTCCGGCTCGCCGCGCCGATCTGCAGCTGCTGGCGGCGCCGCTGGCGCCGATCCTCGCCACCGGACTGCTCGCCGGACTCGGGGGAGCAGCTTCGGCTCCCGGCGCCGGCGGCGGCTTGGCCGCGGGCGTGGCCAGCCAGACGATGAGCGCAGCCTTCGCCGCCAAGGCGCTGGTGGGCATCGCGATCCTCGCCAGCGCCGGGGCGGGCGTAGCCGGCGCCGTGAGCCGTGTGAACGGAGCCCACGCGCAGCCAACCCGGCGAGCCGTCGCGGCGACTCACGCACGCCGCGCGTCGCTGCATCGCAGCCGGACGAGTGGACGCTTGAAAGGGGTTCGTGCGGCGGCTGCGACGCAGCCGCATGGCGCAGCATCTGAAAGCGACACGACCCCCGTCGCAACGTCTTCCGTCGGCGGGGAACCGCGCTACTCGCAATCCTCGGGCACACCTGCAACCGCGGCCGCCGCGAGCGTCAACGAAGACGCCGGCAGGGGCGCCCCGGGGGGCAAAGGCTCACAAGGCGGCAGCGAACGATCCAAGGAAGTCAGAAGCCCGTCGACTCACGATCGCAGATCGCCCGCCGGCGCCGAGCACGGCTACCACCCGCATGGAGCGTCAAACGCAGCGGAGCACATGCGCGGGTCAGGCGGAAGTCCAGTCGCCGCCGCGCATCGCCAGAACACCGGCTCGGTCACGCCGACGAGCCACGGCGGCCAGAGCGACGAACGCGCCGAAGCCAGGCCAGCCCAAGGCGATTCGCATGCGCCGGCGACGTCCGACGGGCACGAACGACCGCCCGCGCACGAACCGGAGCCCGCGCACGAACCGGCGCCCGCGTCCGGTGGCGAACCCACCCAAGGTCAGACCCCGGCCGGCCGGCCGGCCGGCGAAAAACAACGGCCACACGAGCTCGACACAGCCACCCCGGGACAGCTAGCCACTCACACCGCCCTCGGAGCCGTCAGTCCGGGGACAGCCGCGCCCCCGCACAGCAATTTGACGCCCTGAGACAGGCGGCAGCCGCGGTTATGCGGGTTGCCCAATCCTCTCACGAGCTGTTGCCGAGGATGGGCTTGACTGATAGCTTCGCGCATGCGTGCAATCGTCTGGACTAACCCGTCGGGATCTGCTCCGCGCCGGGGCCGCTGCGGGCGCCTTGGCGAGCATCGAGTCACTTGCTGCTCCCGCCAAGGT
>DATHJQ010000176.1:0-2892 GCA_035286505.1 Solirubrobacteraceae bacterium
GACCTGCTCGATCGCGACGGTCCGCTCGAGACCCTTGACCATGTCATAGACCGTCAGCGCCGCCACTGCGCAGGCGGTCATCGCCTCCATCTCCACGCCCGTGCGCGCGAACGTGCGCGCTTCGCCGACCAGCTCGACGAGCCCCGATTCGACGTCGACGCTCGCCGTCACGTCAACCAACGTCAGCGCCAGCGGGTGCGCGAGCGGGATCAGCTGGGCGGTCTGCTTTGCCGCCTGTATGCCGGCGATGCGCGCCACGCCCAGCACCTCGCCCTTGGGTCCGTCGCCGGCCTGCACGGCGCGGGCGCTCTGCGACGTCATGCGCACGCGCGCCCGGGCACGCGCCACGCGCTCGCTCGGCTGCTTCTCACCGACGTCGACCATGCGCGCCGAGCCCTCGCGGTCCACATGCGTCAGGCGCGCCGGTGCGCCTGGCGCCCGCGTTCCGTCGACCCAGCGGCTCTCGCCGTCCGCCGCAGTCTCGCGCTTCCACACCGGCGCCTCGGCCTTGATCCGGTCGATCGCTTCACGAGCGGCCGCGAACGCGGCAGGGCGGTGGGCCGAGGAGACCGCGACGATCACGCTCGGCTCGCCCAGCGCGACGGTCCCCACGCGATGCTCTGCGGCCGCCGCGCGCAGGCCGTGGCTGCGGACGCAATCGCGCATGATCTGCTCGATGCGCTCCTGGGCCATCGTCGTGTAGGCCTCGTAGTCCAGGCGCTCGATCTCGCGCGTGACGCCCTCGAAGGTCACGATGGCCCCGGCGCCGTCGTCGGACACGCGCGCGCGCACACGCTCCGCGGAGATCGGCTCGGCGCAGACGCGCACGTGAACGGGCACATCGAGCTCGGGGCCGCCGCCGCTCAGCGGCGGGATCAGCGCCAGCTCGTCCGACGGCGCCAGCTCGGTGAGCTCGTCGGCGTAGTCGCGGTTGACCGCAAGACGAATCGGCATGCGCGCCAGGATGTCGGCGAGCGCCTCGTGCCGTGACAGCTCGCGCAGCGCCGCGCCGACCGTCGCGCCGCGCGCAAGCTCCAGCTCCACGGCGTCGGCGCCTGCGCGTTCGCGCAGGATCGCGAACAGCCGCACGCTGATGCGCATCGTGTCTGCGCCGCCGTACGCAGCGGACGGCTCCTCGCGCGCTCGCGCGCTGCCTTCACCGTCCTCGGCGCAGCTCATGCGTGCGTTCCGTCCAGCTCGCGCAGCGCCTCGATCTGCACGCGCGCGCCGTCGTGTACGTCGGTCGCCGCGCTGGGAATGATCGCCAGCGCGTCCGCCGCGAGCACCGAGCTGAGCACGTGCGAGCCCTGCGGTCCGGTCGGCCGCACGTGCCAGCCGTCCTCGCGCGCGCTCAGCCGACAGCGCAGCGCGTGCGCGCGTCCCGGCGGCTTGCTGTAGCCGCCGTCCAGCACTGCGGTGAGCGGCTGGTGAGCCGCCCTCGCGCCCTGCAGCGCGCGCAGGGCAGGCGCGGTGAGCAGCACGAACGTGACCATCGCCGAGACGGGATTCCCCGGCAGGCCGAACACGAGCGCGTCGTCGAGCGTGCCGAACCACGTCGGGTGCCCGGGCTTGAGCGCCAAGCCCCAAAAACGCTGCTCGGCCCCGAGTGCTTGCAGGGCCGGGCGCACGTGGTCGTGGACGCCGACGGAGACGCCTCCGCAGAGAACCACCACCTCGGAGTCGGCGACAGCCTGGGCGATCGCCGAGGCGGTGTCCCGGGCCACGTCGCCGACGGTTGCACGTCTGACCAACCGGCCTCCAGCTCGCCTGGTCAGGCCGGCGATCGTGTAGGAGTTGGAGTCGCGCACGGCGCCGGGCCGTCCCGGCGCACCGGGCGCGAGCAGCTCGTCGCCGGTGACGAGCACGGACACGCGCGGCACGCCTGCGCAGATCGCCTCGGCCCGCCCCAGCGACGCCAGCATGCCGAGCTCGGCCGGCCCGATCGCCGTCCCGCGGTCGAGCACGGTCGTCCCGGCCGCCACATCGTCGCCCGCGTGGCGAACGTCGGCGCCGCGATCCACCGCCCTCAGCACCTGCACGCCACCGTCGGTGGGGCGTGTCCGCTCGACGCGAACGATCGCGTCGGCGCCCGCCGGGATCATCGCGCCGGTGGAGATCGCGATCGCCTCGCCGCTGTTCAGGGCCACTCGTGCGGGCCGTCCGGCGCGCGACTCGCCGATGATGCGCAGCGCCACCGAGTCGCCTTTCGACGCACCCGCCAGGTCCGCGGCGCGCACGGCGAAGCCGTCCATCGCCGAGCTGTCGAAGCTCGGCAGCGGCTGCTCGGCGGCGATGTCCTCGGCGAGCACGCGCCCGAGTGCGTCGTCGAGCTCGACCGCGACGCCCGGCAGGGGGGCGACCGCTTCGAGCACCATGCGCCGAGCGTCCTCGATCTCGACAAGCTCGCTCGCTGCCATCGCCGGCCAACTCTAGTGCGACACTGCCGCGATGGACGAGCGTGAGCTCCGTCCGCCGCCGCCGGCGCCGGTGGTGGCGGTGCTGGCCGGCGGTCTCGGCCGGCGCATGGGCGCCGCCAAGGCCGCCGTCGAGCTCGCCGGCCGGCCGCTGATCTCCTACCCGCTGCGCGCCGCGGCCGAGGCTGGCCTGCCGGCGCTCGTGGTCGCCAAGTCAGACAGCGAGCTGCCGCCGCTGCAGGCGCTGGTCGTGCGCGAGCCCGACAGCCCCCGCCACCCGCTCTGCGGCGTGCTCGCTGCGCTGCGACACGTCGGTGCAGGCAAGGGCGAGCTGTGGCCCTGCGACGGCGAGCGCGACGGCCGCGAGCGGGGCGTCGGCGACGGCCGCGCCGTACTGGCCGTGGCCTGCGACATGCCGTTTCTCGGCGCGCGCCTGCTCGCCTGGATGGCCGCAATGGGCGAGGTGGCCGTCGCGACA
>DATHJQ010000177.1:0-6745 GCA_035286505.1 Solirubrobacteraceae bacterium
ATGGGTCGTGTTCGGTCCCCACCACGACAAGGACACCCAACTGGACGAGGAGTTCTGGAAGGACTGAGCGGCGGGCGCTCAGCCGCCGAGCAGCCGCTCGTACAGCGCGAGCGTGCGCTGCGCGATCTGCTGCCAGCCGTACTCGCCTCGCGCGGCGGTGAGCGCTCGCTCGCCCAGCGAGGCGAGCGCGGCCGGGTTCGCCAGCAGCCCGACCAGCGCGTCGTGCAGCGCGGCGGCGTCTCCGGGCGCCACGGCATGGGCGGCGCCGCGCGCGGCGAGCTCGGCGAATCCGCCGACGTCTGAGACGAGCAGCGGCTTGCCGAAGGCCAGCGCCGTGAACAGCACGCCCGACTGCTCGATCTCGCGGTAGGGCAGCACGACCAGATCGGCGCGCGCGAAGTACGCGGGCAGCTCGGCGTCGGCGACGAAGCGCGGCACGAGGCGCACATTCGCCGGCGCGTCGGAGCTCAGCGCCGCGATGTCCATGCGCGGCATGCCGACGATCCACAGCTCGGCCTCGTCGATGCCGCGCCAGGCCCGCAGCAGTACGTCCAGCCCCTTGTACGGACGCAGCAGGCCGAAGAACAGCACGACGCGCTTGTCAGTCCGAAACGGCGGCGGCGCAGCCGGCAGGTCGGCCAGATGCGCGAATGCGCCATGCGGGATCACGTGCACGCGCCGCTCGTCCACGCCGAGCTGCTGCGTCAGCCGCCCGCGGCCGTGCTCGGTGTGCACGACGACCGCGTCGAAGCGATCGTACAGCCGCCGCTGCGCCGCGCGACGGCGCGCGCTGCCTTCGCGCGGCAGCACGTCGTGCGCCGTCAGCACGAGCGGCGGGTGGCCGCCCGGTCGCGCGGGCAGCAGCCGCCCGTCGAGCTGCTGCACGCTCAACCACTGGAAGTGCACGACGTCGGCCGCACGCGCGGCGCGCCGGTAGCGCAGCATGTCGGGCACGTGCTCGGCGAGCTTCAGCGCGCGCCGCGCGCGTTGGGCTGCGGCGCCGCTGCCGCGCACGAGCGCGGCGGCCCGGTAGAAGTGCTCGATCCGCCAATAGCCGCTCGGCGGCAGCACGGGACCGTAGGCGAAGCGGCTCGTGTACAGCGAGACCTCGGCGCCGGCCCCGCCGAGAGCGCTGCACAGCGCGTGGTCGTAGGGCGGCGTGTAGGCGGAGGGATCAACGACATGGACTTTCATTGGTCGCAGACTCTAGGCGCGAGCGACCGTCCCGGCTGCGGCGGAGTCGCCGGACGAGGAGTGCTGAAGGTCCGTCAGATGATCAAGCTGATCGAATGGGAGGGCTGGCGGCAGGTGCGACAGAAGGGGAGTCATCGCCAGTTCCGTCATCCGACCAAGCCGGGGACAGTGACGGTGCCGGGCCATCGAAACGACGACTTGCGCGCGGACCTTCGGGCTAGCATCATGAGGCAGGCGGGATTGAAGCGATGATCGAAATCGACAGATACCGGATCCACGTAGAAGGCGGTCCACCTTCCAACTACGGCGCTTACTCGCCGGACGTGCTCGGATGCGTCGCGACGGGCGAGACCATCGAGGAGTGCGTAAGGGAAATGCGTTCCGCCTTGGCCGCGCACTTCGAACTCATGCAGGAGTACGGCGAAGCGATCCCGGAGCCGTCCGGACCCGGGATCTACGTCAGGTACGACCAAGTCGCGTAGGGCAAGCGCAGTAGGGTCCGCCGGATGGCGGACGTGGAGGTCTCCTACTGCGTGGTGAACACCTCGCAGCGCGAGCTGCTGCTGCGAGGGCTCGACGCGATCGCGCGCGAGCGCGCGGGGTTGCCGTTCGCGACGGAGGTGCTGGTGCTGGACAACGGCTCGCGCGACGGCTCGGCCGAGGCGGCGCGGGCGCATGCGACGGTTGACGAGACGATCGCGCCGGGCGAGCGGCGCGGCAAGGCGCTCAACGACTCCGAGCTGCTGCGCCGCGCGCGCGGGCGCTATGCGCTGCTGCTCAACGAGGACTCCGAGCTGCTGCCGGGCGCCACGCTGGCGCTGTGGCAGGCGCTGCAGGCACGGCCGCAGGCGGCTTGCGCCGGAGCGAAGCTGCTGCGCCCCGATGGGCGCGAACAGCCGTCGGCATGGCGCTTTCCCACTCCGCTTACAGCGCTCGCCGGCGCGCTGCTGCTGCATCGCCGCTGCACGGTGCAAAGCGGCGCAGCGCAGACGCGCGAGGTCGACTGGTGCCAGTCGGCCGCGCTGCTGGTCCGGCGTGCGGCGGCCGAGCAGGTCGACTACCTGGACGCGGACTTCTTCGTGTACTCCGACGAGGTCGATTTCGCGCGTCGCCTGCGCGACGCGGGCTGGCTCAGCCTCTACGTGCCGCGGGCGGCGGCGATCCACCACGAGCAGCTCTCGAGCGACGCCCTGCCCGAGCGGCGGATCGTCGAGATGGCGCGCAACCGCGACCTCTACATGCGCAAGCACCACTCCTCGGCGGCTGCGCGCGCCGTTCGCTGGCTGACGGCTTGGCCGTACGCGCTGCGCGCGCTTGCCGCGACGCTGCTGCCCGGCCACTCGCCGCGCCGCTACTGGCGCCACGTGACGGCGACGCTGTGCCCCGATCGCGGCGAGGGCCTGCGCGAGGCCGCCGAGCGCTACAACCGCGAGGCATGAGCGCGCCCAGTCAGATGTCTTTGAGGGGGTCCTCGGCGTACTGCTCCACGTCGCCGTGCGCCGCGCGGAACGCCCTCACGCGCAGACGACCGTCGGCGACGA
Organism: Solirubrobacteraceae bacterium; assembly: GCA_035286505.1. Taxonomy (GTDB): domain Bacteria; phylum Actinomycetota; class Thermoleophilia; order Solirubrobacterales; family Solirubrobacteraceae; genus Palsa-744. The sequence continues at coordinate 2,736 of DATHJQ010000177.1, forward strand.
GCGCGCGCGCCTGGCTGCGCTCGTCGGCGCCGAAGAAGCGCGTGAGCACGAGCAGCACCGGCACGAGCGCCAGCCACAGCACGCGCAGCGCGATGCCGGCGAAGCCGCTGCTCGGCAGCAGCAGCTCGCCGGACACGGCCACGCCGGTGAGAATCGCCGCCAGCAGCGCCAGGCGCCGCCACTGAAAGCCGACGGCGAACAGGCGCCGCGTGAGCAGGTGCATGACCAGCAGCATCGCCACGTAGGCGCCGCACAGCGCGATGCCGGCGCCGGCGATGCCCAGGTTCAGGCCGCCGCGCGGCACGAGCAACAGCAGCAGCGCCACGTTGACGAGCAAGCCCGCGGCGGCGGCCGGCAGGTTGCGCACGGTGACCTTGGCGCGGCCGGTGATCACGATCATCACCTGGTAGAGCCCATACAGCGTCCACGCCAGCGCCAGCCACGGCAGCGCCGCGTGCGCGTCGAAGTACTGCGGCGCGGCGAGCAGACGCACGATCCAGCGCCCCAGCAAGGCGACGGCCGTCACGACGACGCCCGTGCCGAGCAGGAAGTAGGTCGTCACCAGCGAGTACAGCCGCGCCGCCTCGGCGTCGCTGCGGATCGAGTAGGCCAGCGGCGGCCAGGCGTACTGAAAGCCGCGCACCATCACGAACACGACCGTCGCGAACTGCAGCGCCACCGAGTACTCGCCGGCGGCGGCGTGCGAGTAGCCGCGATACAGATAGAAGCGATCGGCCACCTGCAGCGCGTACACGCTGGCGTCGGCCGGCACGGTCGGCAGCCCGAAGCGCAGCATCGCGCGCAGGTCGCCCCAGCGCACGCGCAGGCTGAAGCGCCGGCGCAGCACCCACCACAGCCCCAGCACGACCAGCGCCGAGGCGCCGAAGTTGCCCAGCAGCAGGCCGCGCGCGCCCTCGTTTGCGATCACCACGAGCGACACCGTCAACAGCACCGTCAGGCCCACGTTCGCGCCCGAGGCGAACACGTACGCGCGCGCGCGTTCGTCCACGCGCAGCTGCGCGTAGGCCATCTCCAAATTCGTGAACGCCCACAGCCCGAGCACCGCGCAGTCCAGCAGCAGCGCGTCGTGGTAGCCGAGCATCAGGCGCGACAGCTCGCCTGCGAACAGCACGGCCAACAGCGCCGCGGCCGTCGTCGTCCAGGCGACCGTCGCCGTAGCCGTGCGCGCGATCCGCTCACGGCGCGACACGTCGTCGTCATCGAAATAAAAACGGATGAACGCCTCGCCCACGCCCACACGGAGAAAGATGCTCGCCAGGATCACCGCCGTCAGCAGCGAGTTGGCCGCACCGTAGCCCGCCGGCGTGACATGGCGCGTGTACAGCGGGATCGTCACGAGGGCGATGCCCTTGGCGACGATGTCGCCGAACTGGTAGGCCGCGCCCGTCGCCACCAGCCGCTTCAGATAGCCGCGCACGGCTGAGAACCTACTGGCCGCTTACGCTGTGGCCGCTGCGTCGCCGCCTGCGGGCGCCGTCTCCTGGCGCGCGTCGGGGCCGGCGCCGGCCCGCGACAGCGCGACGCCGATGCCGAGCAGCGTCCATGTCAGTGGGTCCTCGAGGAAGTCGGCGTAGGCGAAAGTGTGCAACACCAGCGCGGCGAAGCACGCGGCGATCGCAGCCCGAATCCCATTCGGCGGCGGCGGCGAGCGCCCGGCGCCGCCGAACAGCACGAGAAAGGCGGCGATCAGCAGCGCCACGTACAGCGCCAGACCGACGATCCCCTGCTCGGCGGCGACCGTGATCGGGATCGTGTGCGAGGCCGATGTCGCGTTCTCCACGCTCGCCTTGGAGTGGCTCTCGTACCGCTTTTGAAACGACCCGGAGCCGTAGCCCTGCAGCGGCCGTTTGGCGAACAGCTCCAGGCCGCCTTCGATCAGCTTCGTACGCCCCGTCGTAGCGTTGTTCGCCGAGCCGCCGTTGCCCTTCAGGCCCAGGTGCCAGCTCGCCGGCGCCGAGAGCGCGATCGCCAGCGCCAGCACGATCAGCCCACCGGCAACGTACAGCGCCCAGCGCACCGACCAGCGGTACGCCGCCAGCACCGCCAGTCCCAACAGCAGCGCCGCGATGCTCGACTGCGAGAAGCTCGTCACCAGCCCGGCCAGCAGCCAGGCGAGCACCGCCGCCGCGGCGAGCACGCCGCGCATGTTGCGCCACCACAACACGACTGCCGTGACCGCGATCATCACCAGCGCGAGGAAGCGCCCGTAGATGTTCGGGTCGAAGAACAGCGAGTTCACGCGAAAGTAGTTGTCGAACTGGTTCGCCGCGACCACCTTCGGGTTGAGGAACAGTTCCTTGCGCGCGTACTCCACGAAGCCGATGCCCGCGAAAACGATCGCCAACGCCATCGCGATCGCCAGGCAGCGCACGAGCAGTCGCGGCGTCCAACGCAGATCGCGCAGCAGCCCGAACAGCAGCGCGAACGGGATGTAGAAGAAGCCGATGTTCTCCGCGGCCTTGGCGAGGTCATCCGAATACAGCGCCTGGATCGCGTACAGCACTATCGATGCCAGCAGCAGCCACTCCAGCCGACCCGGCCCGCGCTCCTCGCGCCTGCGCAACCGCGGCAGCAGGTGGGCGAGTACGCCGGCGGCGACGACCAGGTACAGCGGAATCAGCAGATTGACCGTGCGTCCGTCGGCGGACACCGGCAGGCGAAACGGCAGCGCCAGCACCGCCAGCAGCGCAAAGGCTTCGGCGTGGGAGCGCATCAGCACGACCAGCGCGCCGATCGCAACCGCGGCGCCGATCGCCACGGCGACCACGACGCCGGGGCTCAGTGACGTCGCCGCGACCGTCAGGCTCATCCGCGCACCAACGTGAAGCTGCGCGGCGAGAGCACCGAGCGATGCTGTTTTCGCAGCGTTACGCGCACGCGATATACACCGGCCGGCGCGGACGGTCCTGCGAGCCTCGCCCGGACGGCCCGACGACCCTCGGAACCGGCCACGAGCTCGTAGCCATGCGCCTTGCCGAGCTTGCCTGTCCAGCGCAGCGAGAGCTGTTTGTAGCGGGGCACGGGCAGCCGGCGCAGCAGCGTCGCGACCGCCGCCCCGGAAGAGTCGACGATTGCCACAGTCACCTCGTCGGCGCTGGCGAGCTTGAACGAGATGCGCTCTTCTTTGATGTGTCCGCTAGGCGTCGGCGAGAAGCGCGGCGTGAGCTTGAACAGCTGCACGGCCGTCGGCGTGTGCTTGAGATGCTGCGTCAAAAAGAACGCGACGAAGCAGGCGACGACCAACAAGGCGAAGACGATGCCGGCTGGGCGATCTGTCTTGCGCCGGTGCAGACTGGTCAATCGCCCCCGGCCGATCCCGTATCGCCAAGCGCAAAGCGCTCGACCGTGTCAGAGCGCAGGCCCAGGCGCAGCGTCTCCAGCGAGAGCACGTCGTCGGGCGCGATGTTGCCGAGGTTGCACTCCGTGCCGAAGCGCTTGAGCAGCCACACCTGCTGCGGGCGCAGAGGCGCCTCGAAGATCAGCCGCTCGGCGTCGATCGCGTGGGCGATCTCGTCGATCAGCCCGGTGCGCGGCTCGCCGTCGGCGCGATAGATGCCCGCGTTGCCCGACTCGCGCGCCTCGGTGATCACCTTCCACGCGCCTGCCTGCAGGTCGCGCTCGATCTGTTCCACCCACACGTACGGCGCCATGATGAAGTCCGCGTCCTTGTTGCCGACCTCCGCCAGCACCACGAACTCGCCCGACAGCCGTTCGATCAGCGCGCGCTTGTAGTCGGCGTCCAGCGCGATCGTGCCGTCGGAGATCTCCACGTGGCGCAGGCCCAGCTCGCGCAGCCAGGCGATCAGGCCGTCGACGCGCCCCTGGCGAATCGCTATCTCCGTCAACGTCCCTCCGAGCACCACGGGTATGCCGCGCGCCGCGTAGCGCTCGAGCTTCGGCTGCAGGTTGGCCGTCACCAGCGCAGTGCCCCAGCCGAGCTTGACGATGTCCACGCACGCGCCCGCCACCTCCAGCAGGCCGTCCACCTC
>DATHJQ010000178.1:0-9891 GCA_035286505.1 Solirubrobacteraceae bacterium
GCTGCTCGGCTTCATCCAGCGCAGCGCCTCCTGCAGCACCCTCTCCGCGACGGCGATCTGCTCGAAGGACTCGGTGTCCAGGAAGTGGGCGTCGGTCCCGTCGGCGTAAAGAAACTGCATCCTGCGGGACTCCGTGCGCACCGAGCGGAACTTCTCACCGGCGCGAAACGTGCGGTCGATCACGTTGCCGTCGGCCGCGCGGCGCAGCTTCGTGCGTACGAACGCTCCGCCCTTGCCGGGCTTGACGTGCTGGAAGTCCACGATCTTGAAGATCGTGCCGTCGACCTCGATGTGATTGCCGTTCTTGAACTGGTTGGTGCTCAGAGCCACGCTGCCAGGGTACCGGGGCGCGGAGGTCGTCCGGCGGTTTCATCGCGCCCGCAACCGCGCCTGCCCGCCGCCGCCGACCGCGGGGCGCGCACTCGCCTCGGCCCCGCAGCACCGCGGAGCTCGCCGAGCGCGAGCAATGCAATGACCTCTCGGCCGCGAAGGCGACTAGCCTGCTGTCCGCCCCATGGCCGATCGCGACGACATCGACTTCACCTACTCGCTGACCGACCGCGTCTTTCGCCTGAGCATGGGCGAGCTCGCGGACTTCAGCGGCGCGAAGTACGACGGCGACTTCTCGCAGAGCCTCGAGCAGGCGCAGGCCAACAAGCACGAGTACGTAGCCGAGCAGATCGGCATCGCGCCCGGGCGGCGCGTGCTCGACCTGGGCTGTGGCTGGGGGCCGCTGCTCGCTTTCATCCGCGGGCGCGGCGCCAGCGGCGTCGGCGTGACGCTGTCCCAGGCGCAATACGCCGCCTGCCGCCGCCACGATCTCGACGTCCACCTCTACGACGCGCGCCAGCTCGATCGCGAGAGCTTCGGCGGCTTTGACGCGGTCGCGAGCCTCGGCGCGTTCGAGCACTTCTGCTCGCCCGACGAGTACCGCACCGGGCGCCAGGAAGAGGTCTACCGCACGATCTTCCAGCGCGTCGCGACAGTGCTGCCCGAGCGCGGGCGCTTCTACCTGCAGACGATGGTCTTCGGGGCCAACATGATCCCCATCGAGCAGGTCGACATCGACGCCCCGCGCGATTCCGATGCCTTCGTGCTCGCGCTCATGGAGCGCCAGTTCCCCGGCTCCTGGCTGCCGTTTGGCCACGAGCAGGTCGTCCGCTGCGCCGAGCCGAGCTTCGAGCTGGTCTCGGCGCAGAGCGGACGCCTGGACTACATCGAGACGATCAACCAATGGAACGCGCGCATCGGCGCGCGCAGCCTGCGCAAGTCCCTGCTGAAGCTGCAGCTGGTGCCGCGGTGGCTGGCCAGCGCCGACTTCCGCCTCGCCTTCACCTCGGGCGTCAGCGCCAACAAGGTGTGCTTCGAACGCCAGCTGCTCGACCACTTCCGGATGGTCTTTCAGAAGCGCGGCTGAGACGCTTCGCCGGCGCGTAGGCGCACAGGCGCGCCGAAGCGCATCGCCGCTCAGGCGGCCGCGGCGGCGAGCATCCCCGTGTCGATGCCGATGACCCTCAGGCGCCGTGTGAGCGCGGTGAAGGCGAAGGCGTTGGTTTCCTGCATCGTGTAGTCGAGGATCGCGTAGTCACTCGGGTCGGCGCCCGGCGGCACGAGCACGGCAGTGGCCAGCGGGATCAGCTCCGCCAGGCGCTCGGCGATGCGCCGCTTCAGCCCCTCGTCGCGCGCCTTCTCGCGCAGGAACCACGTGCCGTAGGCGACGTGGCGGTGCTCGTCTTGGGAGATCAGCCTGAAGCCCTGCGTCCAGCCGGGCAGAATCTCCTTGCGCTCCATGTAGTCGGTCAAGAACCACTGGCCGGTCAGCGCCAGCGTGCCCTCGATGATCATGTGGTAGAGCGTCACGAAGTCGACCTTCGCCTCGATGTCGCCGGGATCGGCCACCAGCCGCTTGCCCCAGTCCACGAGCACCCCGTCGAACATCTCGATGAAAGCCGGGTTGAGGTGCTGACGCGCGCGTGCCAGGCGGTCCTCGAAGCTCCCGTCGAGACCCAGCACCTGCTCGTAGAAGCGATTGAAGTGCTGTGCGTGGCGCGCCTCGTCGACCTGCTGGGTCGTCAGGAAGGCCTCTTCGGCCTGGCTCTCATAGGACATCACCAGCCCCGAGAACTGCGTCGTGACGCGCTCCTCGCCGACGAAGAACGAGGACAGGTTCCAGGCCATGTTTCTCGCGCAGCTCGTCGTCCAGGTCGCCCCAGTCGGCGCGGTCCTGCTCGAAGTCGATCGTGTGTGACTGCCAGTTCTGGCGCTCCCACAGCTCATACAGCTCCTGCGGGGTCATCAGCTTCACCGAGGACAGCTGCGATTCGTCGGAGATGGTGCCGACGTCACCTTGGCTGGTGAGCTCGAGCAGCGAAGCCATGCGATCGGTTCCCTCCCGTTGGATGTGTGCGTGTGGCGTGTGCTCCCGGCGCTGACCCTACCGTTGCGGCGCGGGCCGCGGGGCTGCACGGCCCGCGCCGCCGTGACGGCGGGCGCTCAAGCAACAGCCCTGGAGCGCCGATGCCAAGCTATGCGGCGAACCGCACGCGAGAACGCCCCGTGCGCGCTGGCCGCGCTGGCCGGGTGCGCCGCGCTGGCGTGGCTCGGGCTCTACGGCTTTGCCTGGAACGACTACGACAACGAGGCTCGTCCGGCCTTCGACGCGCTGGTCAACGGGCATCTCGAGCAGTTCCTTCGCCTCGCCCCAGCCTATGGAGGCTCGCTCGTCGAGCGCGCGCCCTTCGCCCTGCTCGCGCACCAGCTCGGAGGCGGTGAGCTCGCCGTCTATCGCTGGCTCGCCCTTCCCTGCCTGCTGGCCTGCGCGGCGATCGGTGTCTGGCTCGTCTCGCGCATGCGGGGCGAACGGCGCCCGCTGCTGCATCGCGGCATCGCGCTCGCCGTCTGCGTGGCCAACCCGATCACGTTGCGCGCGCTGGAAGTCGGGCACCCGGAGGAGCTGCTGGGGGCCTGCCTGTGCGTCGCGGCGGTGCTGCTCGCCGCCGAGAACCGTGGCCTCTGGGCGGGCGTCCTGCTCGGGCTGGCCATCGCCAACAAGCAGTGGGCGCTGCTCGCCGCCGGCCCCGTCCTGCTCGCCCTGCCGGCGCGCCGTCGGCCCGCGTGCGTGGCCTCGGCGGTCGTCGTCGCGGGAATCGTGCTCGCGCCGTTGGGGCTCGTCTCCTCTGGCGGATTCGTTTCGGCCGCGCGCGCCAGCGCGGCAGCGCCTTCGGCGATCTTTCAGCCGTGGCAGGCCTGGTGGTTCTTCGGCCACCACGGCGCGCTCGTGCACGGAGCGTTCGGCGTCGCCAAGCCCGACTACCGCGTCGGGCCGGCCTGGACCGCAGCGATCAGCCACCCCCTCGTCGTCGTCATAGGCATTGTCTTGAGCGTCTGGCTGTGGCTGCGCGAACGCATCAAAGGGCGCATCGGAGCAGGTCAAGCCCTGCTCGCGCTCGCCGTGGTGATGCTGATGCGCTGTCTGCTGGACACCTGGGACACCGAGTACTACCTGCTCCCGTTCGTGATCGCCGTGCTCGCATGGGAGGTTCGCGAGCTCGACCGGCGACCGCCGGTGATCGCACTGGCGAGCAGCGCGCTGGCGTGGTTGAGCTTTCAGTGGCTGCCCGAGCACTTCTCGCCCGACGTGCAGGCTGCGTTCTTTCTGACGTGGTCGGTTGCGCTCGCGGCAGCGCTCGTGCAGCGTCTGTTCTTCGCGCGCGGTCTCACGCGCCCGCAGCGCGCCCGCGCCGAGGCCGCCGGCGGACTTCAGGAGATGACCGTCAGGCCCTTGTCGAGGCCGTTGAGCACCTCCTGAGCGCCCTCGCGCACGACCACCAGGTCCTCGATCCGCACGCCCAGCTCCCCCGGCAGGTAGACGCCCGGCTCGACCGTGACGACGTTGCCCGCCTGCAGCCGACGCTCGCCCTCGGTGCGCGACAGTCGCGGGGTCTCGTGGATCTCCATGCCCACACCGTGCCCCAGCCCGTGGCCGAAGTGCTCGCCGTGGCCGGCGCTTTCGATGACCTCGCGCGCGACCGCATCGACCTCGCGGCCGGTCGGACCGGCTTGGACGGCGGCCAAACCGCGTTCCTGGGCGGCGAGCACGAGCGCGTAAACCTCTCGCGCCCGGTCTGACACGCCCTCGCCCGTCGCATAGGTGCGCGTGCAGTCCGAGCAGTAGCCCTCGTGCAGCGCGCCCCAGTCGATCGTCACGAGCGCGTCGCGCGGGATCGGCTCGTCGCGTGGCGCCGCGTGCGGCAGCGCCCCGTGCGCCGCGGCCGCGACGATCGACGGAAAGCTCGGCGCGTCGGCGCCGAGCCGTCGCATGCGCAGCTCCAGGTCGACGGCGACCTCACGCTCGCTGCGCCCGACCAAGCCGTCTTCCAGCACGCCACGCAGGGCCTCGTCGGCGAGCTGCGCCGATGCGCGCATCCGTTCGATCTCGCCGGCGTCCTTGACCGCTCTCAGACGCTCCACGGCGCCCCCACACCCCCGCAGCGTCCACCCCGCGGGCAGCGCCGCGCGCAGCCGCTCGTGCTCTGCGACCGTCACGCTTGCGTCGTCGAAGCCGAGCGTCCCCCCGTCGCCGTCCAGATCGCGCAGGGCCGCCTCCATCAGGCTGCCCGTGACGATCTCACGCGCGAGCACCGGCGGTAGCTGTTCGGCCGCCTGCGTCGTGTAGCGAAAGTCCGTGAAGAAGCGATGGCCGCCCACGCCAGGGCGCCCGTCAGCCCGGGCGTCGGCGGCGATCAGGGCGAGACCGTTGCTGCCGGTGAAACCGGTCAGATAGCGCACGTTGACGTAGGTGCCCACGAGCAGCGCGTCCACCTTGCGCTCGGCCAGCCCGGCGGCCAGGCCTGCGATGCGCTGCTCCTCGCCGCCCGCAGCGGTGCCGCCGGTCACGCGTCGTCCCTGGACAGGCGGTCGTGCAGCAGCGCAAGCGCGTCGCCGTAGCCGTCCGCTCCGCGCCCGGAGACCGTCGCCAGGCAGAGCTCGCCGATCACCGAGGTACGCCGCCAGGGCTCGCGATTTTGAACGTCTGACAGGTGCACCTCGACCGCCGGCAGCGCGGCGATCTCCAGCGCGTCGCGTATCGCCCACGCGTAGTGCGTCCAGGCGCCGGGGTTCAGCACGATCGCGTCGGCCTCCTCGCGCAGCTCGTGAAGTCGCTCGACGAACGCCCCTTCGTGGTTGCTCTGAAAGAAGCTCGCCTGCAGGCCCAGCTCGCGCGCCTGCTCGGCGACGTGTTCTTCGAGCTCGGCAAGCGTCAGCGCCCCGTACACGGCCGGATCGCGCCGGCCCAGCTGGTCGAGGTTGACCCCGTGCATCACGGCTATGCGCTTGGGCATCGCGGTCATCGTCTGCGCTGCATCATCGCGCTCCGAGCTCGGCGACGGCCGCGCGCAGCTCCTCCTCGGCGACCTCGCAGCCGGTCCGCACGTCGCCGGGCTCGCTGACGAGCACGAAGGCGAGCGTCGTCCCGACGCGCTTCTTGTCTCGCGCCACGGCCTGCAGGATCTCCTCCAAGCTCGCCGTGTCCAGCGCGACCGGCAGCCCGCGCTCGAGCAGCAACTCGTGGACGCGCTCGCGCAGCGCGTCGGCGCCGGACAGCCGCAGCGCAGCGAGCAGCCCCAGGCCGACGGCCTCGCCATGGCGGTAGCGCGCATAACCGGTGGCCGTCTCGACCGCGTGTCCTACGGTGTGCCCGAGGTTGAGCACCTGGCGACGCCCCGCGTCGCGCTCGTCGGCGGCCACCACTGCGAGCTTCGTGCGCACGCAGGCGAGAATCGTCCCCTCGTCGAGATCCTCTCCGGCGGCGATTCCGCGCCACAGCTCCCCGCCCGCGATCAGCGCCGTCTTCAGCACCTCCACCCAACCGGCGGCGAGCTCCGGTTGCGGCAGGCTCTGCAGGGTGTCCGGATCGACCAGCACGCCCGCGGGCTGGTGATAGACGCCGACGTAGTTCTTCGCTTGGGGCAGGTCGACGCCGGTCTTGCCGCCGTAGGCCGAGTCGACCTGCGCCAGCAGCGTCGTCGGAATCTGCACGACCGGCACGCCACGTTGATATGTCGCCGCGCAGAAGCCCGCGAGATCGCCGACGACGCCGCCGCCGAGCGCGACCACGTGATCGCCGCGATCGAGCTGCGCCTGCAGCAGCGCGCGCCACACCGACTCGGCGACCGCGAGCGTCTTGTGCTGCTCGCCGGCCGGTATCGCGATCGTCCCGGCCAGCCCCGAGAGCTCGTCGCCGTACAGCGCGCCCACGTGCTCGTCGGTCACGCAGAACGCCCGCGACGCCGAGCGGTCGAGCGGCCACAGCTCGGCTGGCTCGCCGGAGCCGGCGGCGCGCAGCAGGCCGCGGCCGACCAGCACGGGGTAGTCGCCCGAGGCGCTGCGCGCCCAGACCAGCCGCGTTCCCGCCGGCGCCGCGGCGAGCGCGCGCAGGGCGTCGAGCACCTCCGGCGCGCCGCCGAGCGCCAACGGCGGCAGGAAAGCGTGCGCGTGGTTCTCGTAGACCGCGCGTCGCTGCGTGTGCAGCGCCAGAAACGCGTCCCGATCGCGTGCAAGCGGACGCTCCAGTGGACCGGCCGAGACCTCCACGGCGCCGCCGACCCGCTCCCATGCCTGCTCGGCGTCGATGTCCAGCAGCACGACCACGTGCGGCTCGAGCGCCGTGCGCACGCGCGCCGAGAGAATGCTGCCGCCTCCCAGCGCGATCACCGCTCCCGGCACGGCGGCGTCGAGCAGCTCGCAGACGACCTGCTCCTCGGCGGCGCGAAACGCGGCCTCGCCGTTGAGCTCGAACTCCCGTGCGGGCGAGTGCCCGAGACGCCGCGTGAGCAGCTCGTCGCTGTCCACTGCCTCGGTGTCGAGCGCTCGGGCCAACTCGGCCGCGACGGTCGACTTGCCCGCGCCCATGAAGCCGATCAGCACGAGCGCGCGCCGCGGCGCGCGCCCTACGTCGGCCATCCGATCCGCTTGCGGTAGGCGCCGATCGCCTGCAGCACGTCATCGATGTGGTCGCCGCCGAACTTGCGCCTGTAGGCGTCTGCGAGCACGAACGCGACCATCGCCTCGCCGACCACGCCGGCAGCCGGCACGGTGCACGAGTCGGTGCGCTCGCGCAGCGCCTGCGCGGGCTCGTGCGTATCGGTGTCTACCGAGCGCAGCGGCTTGGTCAGCGTCGGCAAGGGCTTCATCGCTCCGCGCACGATCAAGGGCATGCCGTTGGTCATTCCCCCCTCCAGCCCGCCGGCGTGGTTGCTCTCGCGGTAGTAGCCGCGCTCGGAGGAGTAGTAGATCTCGTCGTGCGCCTCAGAGCCCGGCAGACCGGCGACGGCGAAGGCGTCGCCGATCGCCGCCCCCTTGACGGCCTGGATCGAGCAGATCGCCATAGCCAGGCGCCCGTCCATGCGCTGCTCCCAGGAGACGTGCGAGCCCAGGCCCGGCACCAGCCCGAAGGCCTGCACCTCGAAGACGCCGCCGAGTGACTCGTTGGCCTTGCGCAGGTCGTCGATCTCGCGAACCATCGCGCGCGTCGCCTCCGCGTCCAGGCAGCGCACCGGCGAGCGGTCGACCTCGGCGAAGTCCTCCAGCGCGAGCTCGCGTGCCGCCTCGGGCGCGCGCACCGTGGCGATCTGCACAACGTGGGAGCGAACCTCCACGCCGAGCGCCCGCAAGAACGCCTTGCACAGCGCGCCGCCGGCCACGCGCGCCGCGGTCTCGCGTGCAGATGCGCGCTCGAGGATGTTGCGCACGTCTGACTGCTTGTACTTCTGCGTGCCCACGAGGTCGGCGTGACCGGGACGCGGCAGGTGCACCTCGGCCACCTCCTGGTCGACCGGCCAAGGGCTCATGCGCTCCTCCCAGTTGGCGTAGTCGCGGTTGGCGACCTGCAGCGCGATCGGGCCACCCAGCGTACGGCCGTGGCGGATGCCCGCGGTGACCTGCGCCGCGTCACGCTCGATCTTCATGCGACCGCCGCGGCCGTGGCCGAGCTGACGGCGCGCCATGTCGGCGTTGAGGTCCTCGGGCTCGATCGCAAGGCCCGCGGGCAATCCCTCGACCAGGCATGTCAGGCCGGGGCCGTGGGACTCGCCGGCGGTCATCAGTCGGAGCGTCACGCTCCTAGCTTATTTGCTGCGCCGTCAGCCTCTGAGCGACGCGCCCCACGCGGCCACGCGTGCGCGGGCGGCGAGTGACGGGCGCTGCGCGAACACGAGCACGCCTTTGTCGGGCGAGTAGCGAAAGCCCGGCAGCGCAGCCAGGCCCGCCGTGCGCAGGAAGCGAGCGCCGGCCTTGGACTCGTCGTCGAAGGCCACGCGTGCGGCCGCCGCCGACGCCTTGCTCGCGTCGATCTTCACGACCTGCAGCTGATAGACGATCGCCGTGCCACCCGGCGGGACGTATTCCAGTTCCTCGAACTGGCCGGGCTTGAGGTCGATCGCCAGGCACTGTGACGCGTCCGGCACGCAGGCGCCTTCGCCGCGCAGGATCGCTTCGCCGACGAGCGTGAACGTCGCGCTCTTTCCGCCGGCGGTCACGCCACGGAAAACCACGAGCGGTTGCGTCGCCGACGGAAGCGGCTCCTGCCGCTTGAGCCCTTCATACGGCGTCAGCACAGCGCTGGCCGGCGGCGTGCCCGCCGCCGTCGGACCGAACATGGCGGTCACGCTGTACACCGTCTGGCGCTTGGCGGGCTTCTGGGCTTCCGGCGAAGGCTTTTCATTGCTCGTCGAGGGCGCTTGCGTCGCGCCGGATTTCGTGCTGGCTTCGGTTTTCGCCCCGCTCGTGCCGGTCTTCGACGGTTCGCCCGATGGCGTGCCCGACGCGCCCGAGCCTGCGGGCGGGGCCGCCGTCCTGACTCCGGGAACCGCCGCAAAGGGGTTGCGCGTCCGGCCGCCGACCTGCTGGGCGACCCCGTTGGTCGTCTCGGCCACCGGCTGGCGAGTCTGCGTGTTCGCCTCGCGGACCGTGACGCCCGACGGTGGTGCGGCGGCGGGCGCGGGGCTCGCCGGCGCCGCGGGCGCAGAGGGGCTCGAGCCGCCGCCGAACGCCGCGAAGGCGATCGCGCCCAGCAAGGCCACGCCGACGAGCGCGAGCAGGGGGCGCAGCCTGCGGTCGAGCAGGTCCGACTTGAGGGCGACGAGGAAGTCGTTCATCGGGCGGCTCCTATCGTCGCGACGGGCGCGCCCGTGCTCGACGCTCCGGTCGACGCGCTGGTCGCGGCCGGCGCCGCGGGTGAGGTGGGCGTCGCGCCGGCGGCCAGTCCCTGGTCCGCCGGCAACACGTACGCGGTCGCCGTGATCGTGCCGGTCAGGTTCCCTTCACCGGCGTGTCCTTCGCCTTCGCTGGTCGTGTGTTCGAGCTTGACGGCCTGCATCGTCAGCAGGCGCCCGCTGACGCGCAGGTCTCCAGAAGTCGTGCGCACGGTGGAGGCGTCGAGCGACTTGAAGAGGTGGTAGAGGTCGGCGAAGCTGCCGTTGAAGACAAACGTGAATGGCATCTGGGTGAAGCCGGCAGGCGTGGCCGCGACGGGCGTCGTCGTGGGCGAGGACGATTCGCTGGCGGTCGAGCCCGAGATGATCGATTCGAATTCGACGTGCTTTTGACCGGACGCCTGGGCGATCTGGTACATCAGCGAGGGCACTTCTTCGTCGGGCGGAACGGCTTTGCCGAGACGCACGACCGACGCATATGCCGACACGTAGCGCCCGCGTGCCTGGGTCGCGTTGGTGACGCTTCCCTGAGCGCTGGCGAGCTGCGCCTTGGCGGCGGTCACCTGGGTGGCCAGGCTCGCGGCTTCCTTGCGCGCGGGCGAGACGACGAGCATCCAGCCGGCTGCGAGCAGCGCAAGCGTCGCAATGGCGATCAGCCCGAGGCGGTCGCGGGTGGTCA
>DATHJQ010000179.1:0-7623 GCA_035286505.1 Solirubrobacteraceae bacterium
AACACGGCGCCCGCGACCGCGCCTCGCCCGTCGCGCACTGCCACGCTGACCGACCACTGGGGAATGTCGAACAGGTAGTTGACGGTTCCGTCGAGCGGGTCGACGATCCAGCTCAGGCCGCTGGACCCTTCCTGCGAGGTCCCCTCCTCCTCCCCCACGAAGCCGTCGTCGGGCCGCCGCCGCGCCAGCAGGTCGCGGATCGCGCGCTGTGACGCGACGTCAGCCTCGCTGACCAGATCCGTAGGCGTGCTCTTGCTCGTCACGTCGCGCTCGACGCCGTCTGAGACGCGCTGCAACAGCAAGGCGCCGGCCATGCGCGCGGCCTCGACCGCCAGCTCCAGCAGCGCCTCGGCGTCCCAGGCGCCCGGCGCGCCGTGCTCGGACGCCGGCCCGGCGTCGCTCACGCGATCTCCGGCGGGCGGTGCTGCGCCCACGGCCGCTCGGCCTCGATCTGCCCGGCCAGCGACAACAGCGTCGTCTCGTCGTTGGCTCGCCCGACCAGCTGCACCGCGCGCGGCAGCCCGTCGGCGCCGAAGCCGGCCGGGACCGACGCGGCGGGCTGACCGGTGACATTCCATACGCCGTTGTAGGGGACCATGCCCGCCACGGCGTTGAGCGTCCACAGCGCGCCCCGGCCGTGCAGACGCCCGATCGCCGGCGGCGGCGTCGCCGTCGCCGGCGTGATCAGCACGTCGTGGTCGTCGAAGACGCGGTTGAGCTTACGCGCGAACTCGACCTCGCCGGCGAGCACGCGCTCCAGCAGCGCCGGCGAGACCAGCTCGCCCAGGCGCGCCATCCCCCGCGTGCGGCGTTCCAGGCGCTCGGGGTGAGGCATCGCGCGTGCGTCATCGCGCACGCCGCGCGCGTAACGCGGAATCAGCGCCGTGAGCGTGCCCAGGCCGTAGTCGGGATCGCGCTCGGAGACCTCGTGTCCGAGCGAGCGCAGCAGCTCGACCGTCTCTGTCAGCGCGCGCTCAGCGTCGCCGTCCAGCTTGGTCACGACGCCCGGCGGCAGGCGCGAGGAGTAGGCGATTCGCAGTCGCTGCGGCGGCGTCGCCGCGGCCTGCGAGAAGGACACCTGCGGCGGCGGCGCGCTGTCCAGGTCGACGTCGCTCGGACCCGAGGCGACGTCGTGGAACAGCGCCGTGTCGGCGACGCGGCGGGTGAGCACGCCGTTGACCGACAAGCCCAGCCAGGCGCGCGGACGAGGCGCCAGCGGCACACGCCCGCGCTGGGGCTTGAGCCCGAACAGGCCGCACCACGCGGCCGGAATGCGGATCGATCCGGCGCCGTCGGAACCCAGCGCGGCGCCGACGAGACCCGCCGCGACGGCCGCGGCGCTGCCGCCGCTGGATCCGCCGGGCGCCCGCTGCAGGTCCCAGGGATTGCGCGTCGCGCCGAACGTCGCCGACTCGGTGAATGGCCAGATGCACAGCTCGGGCACGTTGGTCTTGCCGACGATCACCGCGCCGGCGGCGCGCAGGCGGCGCACGACCTCGGCGTCGGCGCGCGCCGGACCGCCGTGCGCGTTGGTGCCGAAGGCCGTCACCTCCCCGGCCACGTCTATGTCGTCCTTGACGGCGATCGGCACACCCAGCAGGGGTCGCTGCGCGATCCGCTCGCCGTCCTGCGACTGGCGAGCGCCCCCCGCCCCGCGCCGCGCGTCGGCCTGGTCGGCCTCAAGCAGCGCACGTTCGGCGAACACCACGCGAAAGGCGTTCAAGCGCGGCTGAGCGCGCTCGACTCGCTGCAGGCAGAGCTCCACGAGCTCGCGCGAGGAGAGCGTTCCGTCGGCGATCAGCTCGGCCTGGCGGGCGATCCCTGCAAAGGCGATCTCAGATGCGTCCATAGCGGCTAGACCGGCGTGACGGGATTGTGCTTGGCGGGCCACGTCCGCTGCTTCGAGACAGCGTGCGCGAAGCGGCGCACGAGCTCGTCGCGCAGCTGCGACGGGTCGATCACGGCGTCGACGACGAGCTCGGAGGCGAGATGCAGGATGTCGATGTCCTGCGCGTACTCCGTGCGCAGCTGCTCGGTGCGCCGCGCGCGCTCGTCGTCGTCGTCGATCGCCTGCAGCTGGTTGAAGTAGACGGCGTTGATCGCCGCCTGCGGGCCCATCACGGCTATCGACGCGCTCGGCAGCGCAAGGCAGCAGTCGGGCTCGAAGGCCGGACCGGCCATCGCATAGAGCCCGGCGCCGTAGGCCTTTCGCACGATCACCGAGATCTTCGGCACCGTCGCCTCGCTGACGGCGCTGATCATCTTCGCGCCGTGGCGGATGATGCCCTCGCGCTCGACCTGCGTGCCGATCATGAAGCCGGGCACGTCGGCGAGGAACAGCAGCGGCACGTTGAAGGCGTTGCACAGCCAGATGAAGCGCGCGGCCTTGTCGGCGGAGTCGCCGAACAGCACGCCGCCCTTGTGCTTGGGCTGGTTGGCGACGATCCCGATAGCCTGGCCGTCGAGTCGCGCGAAGCCGACGAGCAGCTCCTTGGCCCAGCGCGGATGGATCTCCAGCAGCGAGCCCTCGTCGACGAGCGCGCCGAGCAGCGCCTTGATGTCAAACGGCTTGTTCTCGTCGGCCGGAATCAGGTCGCCGAGCGCCTGCCCGTCGGGCAGCGACGCCGCCGGAGCCGGTGGGGCGGCGGGCGGCTGCTGCTGCCAGTTGCCCGGAAGGTAGGAGAGATAACGCCGCGCCGTGGCGATGCCCTCGTCGTCTGTCTTGACCAGCTGGTGCCCGCAGCCCGAGACGCCGGTGTGCATGCGCGCGCCGCCCATCTCCTCCAGGCTGACCTTCTCGCCGATCACCATCTCGGCCATGCGCGGCGAGCCGAGGTACATCGACGCGTTGCCCTCGCGCATGATCACCACGTCGCAGAACGCCGGGATGTAGGCGCCGCCGGCGGCGCTCGGTCCGAACAGCACGCAGACCTGCGGCACAACGCCCGACAGCTTGACCTGGTTGTGGAAGATGCGCCCCGCCCCCCGGCGGCCCGGGAACATCTGCACCTGCTCGGTGATGCGCGCGCCGGCCGAGTCGACGAGGTACACCAGCGGCACGCTCAGGCTCATGGCGCGTTCCTGGATGCGCAGGATCTTCTCGACCGTCTTCGTTCCCCACGAGCCAGCCTTGACGGTCGGGTCATTGGCCATCAGCGCGACCGGGCGGCCGTGAACATCACCGACGCCGGTGACCACGCCATCGGCGCCCAGGCCGTCCTGCTGCCAGTTGGCCAGCAGCCCCTCCTCGGCGAAGCTGTCGGCGTCGAGCAGCAGCGCGATACGTTCGCGCACGCCCAGCTTGCCCTGCTCGGCCGCCTTCTCGCGATGGCGCTCGGGCCCGCCGCTGAGCGCGCGCCCGGTCGCGTCCGCCAGCTCGCTCATCGCTACAGCGCCGCGTTCTGCTGCGGCGACTCGCCCGAGTAGTCGTAGAAGCCCTTGCCCGACTTGCGCCCGTACCAGCCCGCGCTGAGCATCTTGCGCAGCATCGGCGGATGCGCGAAGCGGCGCTCGCGGAACTCGTCGAACAGCACGTCGCAGATCGAGCCGAGCGTGTCCAGGCCGACGAAGTCGGCTAGCGTCAGGGGACCCATCGGGTGACCCGCGCCGGCCTTCATCGCCTCGTCGATCTCGGCAATCGAGCCGACGCCCTCTTCCCGTGCGCGTATCGCATCGAGCATGTAGGGCACGAGCAGCCGGTTGACGATGAAGCCCGCTTTGTCCTTCGTGGGAATCGCCAGCTTGCCCTCGGAGCGCACGAACTCCAGCGCCGCCTCGAAGGACTCGTCTCCGCTGGTCACGCAGCGCACGACCTCGACCAGCTTCATCACCTGCGCCGGGTTGAAGTAGTGCAGCCCCACGAAGCGCTCGGGGCGCCCGGTCGCGGCGGCCTGGTCGATCACCGCCAAAGACGATGTGTTCGACGCGAAGATCGCCTCCGCCTTTACGAGCTCGTCGACCTCCTTCCACATCTCCAGCTTCAGCGCCAGGTTCTCCGTGATCGCCTCGATCACCAGGTCGCAGTCGGCCAGGTCGCGGTAGTCCGTCGTCCCCGCGATGCGTCCGCGCACGGCGTCTGCGTCCTCCTGGCTGGACTTGCCCTTCTCGACCGCTCGCGCCAGCTGCTTTTCGATCTTGCCGATCCCCTTGGCCAGCGTCGCATCGTCGACCTCGCGCAGGACGACCTCATAGCCCGACTGCGCCGCGACCTGCGCGATGCCGTGGCCCATCAGGCCCGCTCCGAGCACTCCAACCTTCTTTATCTGCTGCGCCATCGGGCCTCCCGGTCGGTTCTACGGTCGCCGCGCAGCCTATTACGCGCCGGGAAGGATCGATGAGCGCCGGCGTCTGCAAGCAGTGAACGCCTAGTTCGCGGGGCGGATTCCCCCTCGCCCCGAGAAGGCCGCCGCTTGCGGTCGGCGTGCAGCGGAACCGGTCTCGCTGGTCCTGCCCCCGATCCGGGTGGGGCCAGCGGGACCGGCTCCGCCATCCTCGCCACGAAACGCAATCGCCCACCGCTGCGCCTCTCGGGCCACGCGGCGCTAGCCTCAGCGCACGTGTCGTCCCAGCCGGGGCGCGAACACCGATCGCCAGGAGCCAACGATGAGCATCGTCCTAACCGAGGACCGCGACGCCGTTCGCCACGTCGTCCTCAACCGCCCGGAGAAGCGCAACGCGATGAACCAGCAGCTGCTGCGCGCGCTCGGCGAGGCGCTGCGCGAAGCCGCCGCCGACAGCGACGTGCATTGCGTCGTGCTGCGCGGCGAGGGCCGCGTGTTCTCAGCCGGCGTAGACCTCGTCGAGCTGGCGCAGTCGGCCGACCAGCCCGGCCACCTGCGGCCCTTTCGCAAGGTCTTCCTCGACTGCGCCAATCTCTGCGAAGAGATGGCCAAGCCGGTCGTCTGCCAGATCCACCACACGTGCGTCGGCGGCGCGCTGGAGGTGGCGCTCGGCTGCGACCTGCGCATCGCCTCGAGCGACTCGCGGTTCGGCCTGCCCGAGGTCAAGTTCGGGATCATCCCCGACGTCGGCGGCTCGACGCGTCTGCCGGCCGTCGTCGGGCTCGGCCGCGCCAAGGAGCTGATCATGACCGCGCGCACGATCGACGCAGCCGAGGCCGAGCGCATCGGCTTGGTCAACCGCGTCGTGGCGCCCGATCAGCTCGAGCAGGCCACGCAGACGCTCGTCGAGGAACTGCTCGCCAACTCGCACATCGCGGTCGGCCGCGCCAAGCGCGTGATCGACGCCTCGGCGCGCCCGGCGCTCGCGCAGACGCTCGAGATGGAGGTCGCCGTGCAGGAGTACTGCGTCGCCGCCGCACGCGAGAGCGCGCGCGAGGGCGAGGAGAGGCGGCAGTCGCACGACGCCGCTGCCGTGGTTAGCTAACTGAGCTACGCGGCGAACCTTCGAGGAGCGCGCGCAAAGCCTGCTTTCCCGGGTACTAGGTCTGTTCGGCCTGTCCGACCCGTGAACTATGAATCGTCGGCATGTCGCGGCGGACTTGCGGGGGATGCCTGCTGGTACCCATTGTCTTGGGGCTCGGCGTCTTCCTTTACACGGAAGTGCATCCCGGCTCGGTCCCCACGGCAAACAAACCGAGCTGGCTAGACCAGATCGTCTCGAACGATGTTGTTCTAGCGGCTATTCGACTTGGTCTGATTGCCGGCCTGCTCTATCTCGTTGTTTCGCTAGGGGGACTGATTAGCGAAGGTCGCTGGCTTTCCGAGATCGGCCCCGCCAAGGCATCCAAGGCTGCAGAACCGATCGCCCGCCTCGACGGCACCTTGAAACTGCTTGAAAACTCGCACCAAGAGGCGCTGGATACGATCAAGGGCCTGAAGCAGCGTCTCTTTGAGAGCGACGAGGCACTCGGACATGCCGCCGCGGCCCTCACACGCGGGCAAGACGAAATCGAGGCCTTGCTTGACCGTGTCGATAAGCTAGAGGGAGAGAAGGGAGCGTCCTAATGGCATCAGGATCTATCGAGAGACTTCGCAGCGAAAAAGAGCAGATCGTGCGCACACTGGAGCGTAATCGCGCTGCCCTCGATAATGCTGGCAAGGAGATCGCGAAATTCGACCGGACGCTCGCAACGTCGGGTAGCGAAGCTGAGAGTGCCCGGAGCGACCTTCGCAAGATCGGGTACCTCAAAAAGTAGCCCCACGACATAGCGTTGCGGGAAGTCAGCGCCAGTCGATCGGACCGGCGAGGAGCGTGTGGCTGCCGAGTGGGCGGCCGAGGATCTCCTGCACGCGCCGCCCGCAGGCCAGCAGCGCCGGCAGATCCACGCCCGTCTGCACGCCCATCTCGTGCAGCATCGAGACGAGGTCCTCCGTGGCGATGTTGCCCGTTGCGCCGGGCGGCACCGGGCAGCCTCCGAGCTCGCCGAAGCTCGACTCGAAGCTCTGCACGCCGGCGTCGAGCGCCGCCAGCACGTTCGCCAGGCCCTGCCCGCGCGTGTTGTGGAAGTGCGCCGTCAGCTCGACCCCGGCGCCCAGCGCCGCGCGCGCGTCGGCGAAGAACTCGCTCACCTGGCGCGGGTTGGCCATGCCAGTCGTGTCGCCGAAGCCGATCTCCTGCGCGCCGGCGTCGCGCAGGCGCCCGGCCAGCTCGATCACGCGCGCGGGTGGCACGTGGCCCTCGTAGGGGCAGCCGAAAGAGGTCGACAGCACGGCCTCACAGCGCAGTCCCTCCTCTCGCGCATGTGCCAGTACGCCCTCCAGCGCCGCCAGCGACTCGGCGATCGAGCGGTTGACGTTCTTTCGGTTGTGCGTCTCTGAGGCCGACATGAAGACGTTGATCTCGTCGATCTTCTCGCGCTGCGCGAGGGCTGATTGCAGGCCCCGCGCATTGGGGATCAGCACGCTGACGGCGACCTCATCCGGCACGTCGATGCGCGCCAGCACCTCGGCCGCGTCGGCGAGCTGCGGAATCACGTCGGCGCGCACGAAGCTCGTCACCTCCATGCGCTGCAGGCCCGCGCGCGCCAGCGCGTCGATCAGCGCGACCTTGTCGTCAGTCGCGATCGTCTCGGGCTCGTTCTGAAAGCCGTCGCGCGGCCCGACCTCCCTGATCCTGACCGAGTCGACCATCTGTTCACCACATCGACAGGCCGCCGCTGACGTTCAGCGTCTGGCCCGTCACGTACGAGGCGTCATCGCCCGCCAGGAAGACGATCGCCGCCGCCACCTCCTCCGGCTCGCCTGCGCGCCCCAAGGCGGTGGCGTTGACCATGCCCTGCTTCAGGCGCTCGCCGATCTCGCCGAGCATCGCCGGCGCGGCGTTCAGCAGCGGCGTCTCGATCGGCCCCGGCGCCACGGCGTTGCAGCGCACGCGGTAGCGCGCCGCCTCGC
This sequence comes from Solirubrobacteraceae bacterium, assembly GCA_035286505.1. Lineage (GTDB taxonomy): Bacteria > Actinomycetota > Thermoleophilia > Solirubrobacterales > Solirubrobacteraceae > Palsa-744. Next base: position 7,353 of record DATHJQ010000179.1, read on the forward strand.
GCGCGATCGCCTTGGTGAAGCCGATCACGCCGGCCTTCGCCGCGGAGTAGACGGCCGAGCCCTGCGAGCCCACGCGGCCGGCCTCGCTGGCGACGTTGACGATCGAGCCCGAGCGGCGCTGCTGCATGCCCGGCAGCACCGCATGCGTGACCGCCAGCACGCCGCGCAGGTTCACGCCCAGCACGAAGTCCCACAACTGCTCGTCGCTGTTGACGAAGAACGCGAAGCGATCCGTCCCGGCGTTGTTGACCAGCACGTCGATCTCACCCAA
>DATHJQ010000180.1:0-2580 GCA_035286505.1 Solirubrobacteraceae bacterium
AGGTCGCCTTCGCGCATCGCGCCGAGCACGTCGGGGCGCTCGTCCTCGTGGCGCAGCAGGCGCGGGTGCGTGATGCCGACGAGCGACTCCTCGCGCAGCTCGGCGTGCCCGGGGAGCTTGACAAGTTGCCACAGCGCGCCCATGTCGAGCAGCCCGTCGACGGGGTAGACCTCGTCGTCGTCGACGCCGAGCAGGCCGGAGAGCTCGGCAAGCAGGCGCGGCGAGGTGTCGGCGCCGACCTCGACGCGGACGATCTCGCCGAAGCGGCGGCGGCGCAGCTCGTCCTCGACGGCCTGCAGCAGGTCGGCGGCGTCGTCGGAGACCTCCAGGTCGGCGTCGCGCGTGACGCGAAACACGTTGTAGTCGACGATCTCCATGCCCGGGAACAGCGCGTCGAGGTGGTGGGCGATCACGTCCTCCAGCGGCACGAGCAGCGGCTGGGCGGTGTCGGGCTGCTTGAGCGCGACGAAGCGCGGGAGGATCTCCGTGGGCACCTTCACGCGCGCGAACACCGTCTGGTCGGTGGCCGGATCGCGAACGAGCACGGCGAGGCTGAGCGACAGGTTGGAGATGTATGGGAAGGGCCGCCCCGGCGCGACGGCGAGCGGCGTGAGCGCGGGGAAGATCTTCTTTGCAAACAGCGCCGCCAGCTCGGCGCGCCGCTCGTCGTCGAGCTCGCGCACGCCGACGACCTGGATGTCGTGGTCGGCCAGCGCTGGGCGCAGCTCTCCTTCAAAGCAGTCGGTCAGGCGCCGGCCGAGGCTCGCCACCCGCTCGCGTATCAGTGCGATCGTCTGCGACGGCGTGCGGCCGTCCTGACCGGGGTTTTCCACGCCGGCGTCGATCTGGTCGCGCAGGCCGGCGATGCGCACCATGTAGAACTCGTCGAGGTTGGTCGTATAGATGGCGCAGAACTTCACCCGCTCCAGCAGCGGCAGGCGCTGCTCCTCGGCTAGCTGTAGCACGCGATCGTTGAAGTCCAGCCACGACAGCTCGCGGTTGAGGTAGAGCGCGGGCTCGTGCAGGTCGACCTCGGCGCTCAGGCCCGTCGGCGATCGCCCGTTCGTCGGCGACAGCTCGGTGGAGTTCCGCTCGTGAGCGTCCATGTCGCTTCTCAAGCTACACCCTCGCGCGTCCTCTCCCGGTGGCCGCGAGGATCGTCGCACGCGCGCGTCGCCACGCGGCCGGGACGGCGCGCAACACCCCGTTCACGACCCGTCGGATCGCACGCTGTAGGGTGGGCGGCTGGCCATGGCTCGTCAGCTCTGGGTACTACGTCATGCCGATGCGGAGCCACACGGAACGCGCTCGGACGCCGAGCGGCGGCTGACGCCGCGCGGCGAGGATCAGGCACGTGCGGCGGGAGCGGCTTTCTCGCGTCTGGGTGTGGAGTTCGAGGCCGTGCTGTTCAGCCCCAAGGCACGCGCCCGCCACACGGCCGAGCTCGCCGCGGAGCACTGGCCGCCCGAGCAGCGCGAGCTGTTGCGCGCGCACGAGCCGCTGGCCTCGGGCTTCGACGGCGCGCAGGCGCTGCAGGCGCTGTCTGAGATCGGCGCCGATGGGCGCCTGCTGATCGTCGGGCACGAGCCCGATCTCTCGCACACGGTCGCCGACCTGGCCGGCGGGCGCGTCGACCTCAAGAAGGGCGGGCTGGCGGTCGTGCGCCTAGAGGGCGTCGGGGGTGAGCTCGCGGTCCTGTTGCGACCGCGCGAGCTCGCTCTGATCGCGGGCGTCCCAGGCGACCGGCACTGAGGCGGGGACCTCGACCTCGACCGAGTCGACGTCCAGCGATTCCGCGGCGAAGCGGTAGCCGATGCCGAAGTGCGTGTGGATGTAGCGCCAGCGCGGTGAGGCCTTCTCCAGCTTCTGTCGCAGCTTTCGCACGAACACGTCGACCGAGCGGTCGCCGCGCACCATCGTGTAGCCCCACAGGCGCGAGTAGATCTCCTCGCGCTCGAGCACGCGGCCCTCGGCGGTGGCGAGCAGCTCGATCAGCTCGAACTCGCGGCGCGTCAGGTCGAGGCTCGACTCGCCGACGAACGCCTGGAAGCGGTCGGAGAGGATCTCCACCTCGCCGGCGACCAGCGGCTTGACCTCCGTGCGCCCGCTCGGGCGCCGGCGGCGGCGAACGACGCTCTGCACGCGCGCGATGACCTCCTCGGGGTGGCACGGCTTGGTGATCCAGTCATCGGCGCCCAGCCGCAGCCCGCGCACGCGCTGGGTGACCGTCGACGGCCCGGTGCAGACGACGATTCCCAGGTCGGGCAGCGCTCCACACAGGCGCTCCAGCCACTCCCAGGCCTGCGGGCCGAGCACCGCCAGGTCGACGACGAGCGCGCTCAGGCGCATCGAGACGATCGTGTCGGCGGGCACCGGGCTCGCCAGCACGCGGTGCTCCCAGCCCAGCCGGTCAAGGCGCTTGCAGAGAACCTGGATGAAACCACTGTCGCGGTCGAGCACTGCGATTCGCAACGCCGCCGAAGCGCCCGCCTTGCCCGACGGCGCCGCCTGATCCCTGGCGGTGATGCTCTCCGTCATTGGCCGGCAGTCTAGGGGAGGGCGAGGACCGAGGATGGCGCG
>DATHJQ010000181.1:0-5004 GCA_035286505.1 Solirubrobacteraceae bacterium
CACGGCGCCCAGCGCGCCACCTTCCAACAGGCCTGCGTAAAGGAAATGCGCGTCGCCGTGCACCACGACCAGTCCCGCGACGGCGATCGCGCCGCTGGTCGCCCCCGCGGCGAGCGCACGTGCGCGCAGCGCCGCGACGAGGTCGTCATCGCGACCGTCGGCGGCGTGCACCCGTCGCGCGTCGGCTGCCATGAACACGGCGGCGAGGTACGCCGACATGGCGACGGCGAGCACGCCGACCATGATCGCCGTGGGGTTCAGCCAGCTGGAGAAGAGATGACCGGCTGCGTTGCCGACGGGTACGTGCCGCGCGGCGACGGCGCCGACGATCGTGCCGAGCGCGAACGGCGTCAGCACCGAGGACAAAGCGAAGGCGAGATCCACGCGGCGGCGCTCGCCGGCCGTCGTGGCGCCCGCGCGCAGGGCGTAGGAGGCGCCGCGCATGATGATGCCGACGGCGGCGATGAACAGCGGAATCGACAGCGTCGAGGCGATCGACGCGAAGGCGCTCGGGTAGGCCGTCCAGGTGACGGTCAGCACGAAGATCAGCCACACGTGGTTGGCCTCCCACACGGGCGCCATCGCCTCGTGCGCGTGATCGCGGATGCGCTCGCCCATGCGACCGCGACCCGCGAGCAGCTGCCAGAATCCCGCGCCGAAGTCGGCGCCGGCGAGCACCACGTACAGCGCCAGCCCGACGAGCACGAAGACCATCGGCAGCTCGTAGAAGTGCATGTCAGGCCGCCTGCGACGCCGAGGGCGGGAGTGGGAGGGACTCGCCCTCGTCCCTGCTCAGCGGCGCGCGCGCCAGCCGTCGCAGGATCCACGCCACCGCGCAGGCGACGCCGAGGTAGACGAGCGCGAGCGTGCCGTAGCCGACGACGATGCCGCCGGCGCCGGTGACGGCCTGGGAGGTGAGCATGACCTTGTAGACGACCCACGGCTGGCGCCCGACCTCGGTCGTCACCCAGCCGGCGACCAGCGCGACGAGCGCCGCGGGGCCGGCGAGCGCGACGGCGCGATAGAACCACGGCGACTCGGGCAGGCGCCTTCGCCTGATGCGCACGGCCAGCAGCCACACGCCGAGCAGCGCCAGGAGCGTGCCGATGCCGACCATCGTCTGAAAGGCGATGCGCACGACGTTGATCGGTGGCTGGCGAGCCTTGGGCACCGTGTCCAGGCCGGTGACCGTCGCGTTGGGGTCGTGGTAGGCGAGGAAGGACAGCAGTTTGGGGATCTTGACGCCGTATTTGACCCTTTCGCCGGAGTACCAGCCGAGCAGGTGCTCTGGCGCGCCCTTGGTCGTCTTGGACAGGCCCTCCAGCGCGGCGAGCTTGATCGGCTGCTGCACAGCTACGTCGCGCGCGGCCCAGTCGCCGACGAGCACCTGCACGGGCGAGGCGAGCGCGGCGATCGTCAGCGGGATCGCGAGCGCCGTGCGCTCGTAGCGGCCCCATTTGCCGCGCAGACGCCCGACCGCGTAGGCCCCGGCGACGAGGAAGCCGCAGACGATGTAGCCGGCGATGTACATGTGCGTGAGCTCGGGCCAGAGGAAGCTGTTGTCGAACAGCGCCTTCAGGGGGTGCACGTCGGTGACACGGCTGCCGACGAGCTCAAAGCCGGTCGGGTGATTCATCCAGGCGTTGACGGCGATGACCATCAGCGAGCCGGTCATGCCGGCGATCACGATCGGCACGCCGCTGAGGAAGTGCGCACGTGGCGACAGACGATCCCAGCCGTAGACATAGATGCCGATGAAGATCGCCTCGAGGAAGAAGGAGAAGCCCTCGATGGCGAAGCCGAGGCCGAACACGCTGCCGAAGATGGACGTGAACTGCGGCCACAGAAGGCCCATCTCGAAGCTGAGGATCGTGCCGGTGATGACGCCGACGGCGAACAGCGCGGCCATGATCCGCGTCCAGCGCCGCGCAAGCGTGCGGTAGAGCTCATCGCCCGTGCGCAGGTGCAGCGACTCGGCGAACAGGACCATCGCCGGAAAGGCGATGCCGAAGCAGACAAGCGGGATGTGAACCGCGAACGACAGAGCCTGCATCTGTCGCGCCTGCAGCAGGTAAGCCTGGTGCGCGGCCGTCATCGCAACCGTCTGTATAGCCCTCGCGCCGGTCGCGTGCCGCGTGGCCGCGGTGGACAGGTCGGCAACCGAGAGCAGCCGCGCTGAGCAGGCAGTTCGTCGAGCGGTGTCGCCGCGCGCCGATGGCTCGACGGGCGTATGCTCCGCGCGACGGTCACGCCGCCGGTCGCGGCAAGCGGGAAGGATCTGCGCCGATCGGTGTCGTAAGACCGACGACCCCGACGATTGGAGGATCTGACCGTGAGGCTCCCAGCAGCAGGCCAGGCAACGAAGCGCTCCGCATTCTCGATCTCGACGCTCGCGCTGGCGACGGCGCTGCTGGCGCTGGCCGGCTGCGGCAGCTCCTCGTCGGGATCGAGCACCGCCGCGCAAGCTCCGACGACCAGCTCGGCGACGTCGCCGACTCCAACCCCGGCGAGCGAATCAGGCGCATCGGGTGGATCGTCGAAGGTCAGCCTGCAGGCCAACGCCGGAGGCCAGCTCGCATACAACACCAAGTCGCTGACCGCGAACGCGGGCAAGGTGGCGGTGGACTTCACCAACAGCTCCTCGCTGCCGCACGACGTGACGATCGAATCCTCCTCGGGAGAAAAAGTTGGAGCCACGCCAATTTTCAGCGGTGGCTCGAAGTCGCTGTCGGTCAACCTCAAGCCGGGCACGTACAAGTTCTACTGCTCGGTCCCCGGACACCGCCAGGCGGGGATGGAAGGCACGCTCACGGTCAAGTAGCCGGCCGACGGCGGCTGGGGCGCTGGTGCCCGGGCCGCCGTCTCAGCAGCTGCTCGTGCTCAGCCGGCTCAGCGCCCGGCGAGCACGTCGGCGCGCCGGGACCCCTTGGCGCGGTACAGCGACAGGTCGGCCTGGCGGATCAGCTCCATCGGGCTCGTCAGCGTGCCGGTGGCGACGCCGATGCTGAGCGCCACGCCGTCGGGCAGCCCGATGCTCGACAGGTCGACCGCGGCGGCGGCCTCGCGCAGGCGCGTGGCGGTGGCGCTCGCGCCGGCGTCGTGGCCGAACGTGTCGTTGGTCTGCTTGAAGCGGTCCAGGTCGATCATCAGCACCGACAGCGGCTCGTCGTGGCGCCTCGCGCGTGCGGACAGCCGGGTCAGGTGTTCGGTCAGCGCGCGGCGGTTGTAGAGGCCGGTCAGCGAGTCGGTCAGCGCGTTGCGACGCATCGTCGCCGACAGCTTGGTCAGCCGCGCGCGGTCGGCCAGCGAGCGGGCGAACAGGGCCACCAGCAACGTGCCGAGGATGCTGACGAGCGCCAAGACCAGCCAGGGCACGATCTGCGTCCAGCCGGTGATCGATGCGTACAGGCGCGCGTCGGGCACGGCGATGACGAGTCGCCAAGGGGCTCCGGGCACGTGGGCGCTGGTGAAGCTGGTCGGCGTTGCCGACCGCGCGACCGCTCCGTGCGAGGCGCGCGCGAGCGCTCGCGCCAGCTGCGGATTGGCCTGTGCGAGCGTGACCGCCGGCGTCACGGGGCTCGACGCGACGAGACGTCCGGACGTGTCGACGAGGTAGACCTCGTGCTCGGGATAGGAGATGGTGTGTTCGACGAGGGCATCGAGCGCCAGCCCCGAAGCCGCATAGTCGGCGCTGAGGATGCGCCTGCCCGCCGTCGAGGCATACGGCACGGCGATTGCCGTGACCGCCCTGTCGGTCGCGGGAGAGGAGACGACGCTCGAGTCAGCGGCGTGCCCGCGCTCGGCGCTCATCAGCTCGGCACGGCCCCACGCGACCGCCTGTCGGCGTACTCGCGGATCGGACGGGTAGGCCCGTAGCACGCGCCCTGAGCGGTCGAGCAGGACGGCGGCGGAGCTGCCGAGCGTCGCCGCGACCAGCCTGAATCTGAGCGGCGACACGCGCGCGCCGGACAGGAACTCCCCAGCCGAGCGCTCCTCGCGGCTTGCCTGCTCGTAAAGGTAGTTGGCCGCGAATCGCGCGGAGCTCGTGCCACGCAGCGCGAAGCTCGAGCGGATCTGCGACCGCGCCTGCTCGCGCGACAGCACGATCGCCGCTCCGAGCGTCGCCAGCAGCAGCAGCAGCCCGACGGCGGCCAGCGCGGTCGCCCATGAGCGTCGGGGATGCCTCAGCCCGGTTGGGTACGTGGATTTGGCAGTCGTCACGGTGGCGCGCCTGTGTAGTCGTCGATCGTGGCCCGCCGCGGGCCGCCGTGTCGGTGAATCGGCCCGAACCGCCGAACACTTGAGCAAACGCTGCGATCTATGCGCAATTCTGGACGCCGACGATCTGGCGCCGGGGAGCGGCGGGGCGTGGCGCCGGGACGCGGCGCCGAGGCACGGCTCCCATGTCCTCGCGTGTGGCAGGCGCAGATAGGCTGCGGCCCGTGCCGAGCACCCAGTGCTTCACCAGCTCCGACGGTGTGCAGATCGTCTTCTACGAATGGGGCGAACGCGAGCGCGTGCCGCCGGTCGTGCTGCACCATGGCTTCGTCGCGCACGCGCGGGCCAATTGGCAGATGACGGGGGTCGTCGATGCGCTGCTGCGCGCCGGGCGGCGGGTGATCGCGCCCGACGCGCGGGGACATGGCGAGTCGGCCAAGCCGCATGACCCGGCCAGCTACGGCGAGCAGCGCATGGCGCATGATCTCGGCGAGCTGCTGGACGCGCGCGGCGTGGGGGAGATCGACCTGGTCGGCTACTCGATGGGCGCCGTCGTTTCGCTGCTGCTCGCGGTAGCTGACGACCGCGTGCGGCGGCTGGTCGTCGGCGGCGTCGGCTCGGGGGTGGTCGAGTGCGGCGGCGTGGACAGGCGCGCGCTGTCCAACGACTCGATCATCGAGGCGCTCAGCGCCGAGGATCCGCAGACGCTCGAGGTGGCGGGTGCGAGAGCGTTTCGCTCGCTGGCCGACGCGCTCGGCTCAGACCGTCGCGCGCTGGTCGCGCAGG
>DATHJQ010000182.1:0-3277 GCA_035286505.1 Solirubrobacteraceae bacterium
CGTAGGCGAACATGAACTCGATGATCGTGAACTCCGGGCTGTGCTTCGGCGAGATACCCTCGTTGCGAAACACCTTGCCCATGTCGTAGACGTTCTCCAGGCCGCCCACGATGCAGCGGTTGAGAAACAGCTCCACCGAGATGCGCAGGTACAGGTCGCGGTCCAGCGCGTTGTGATGCGTCGTGAACGGACGCGAGCCCGCGCCGCCCGCCAGCGACTGCAGCGCCGGAGTTTCCACCTCCACGAAGTTGCGTTCATCAAGCCACGTGCGGATCGCCGCCACGATGCGCGCGCGCTGCACGAACAGCTCGCGCGTGTCCTCGTTGGCGATCAGGTCCAGCTCGCGGTAGCGATAGCGCGTGCCCGTGTCGCCCATGCCGTGGCGCTTGTCCGGCGGCGGGCGCAGCGTCTTCGTCAGCAGCGTGCAGTGCTCGACCGCCAGCACCAGTTCGCCGCGCTTGGTCTTGTACATGTGGCCCTCGACGCCGACGATGTCGCCGATGTCCAGGCTCATCACGCGGTCGTAGGTCTGCTGGCCGAGGTCCTCCAGGCGCACCACGAGCTGCAGCGAGCCCGACAGGTCGCGCAGGTCGATGAACGACGTCTTCGGGTGCTCGCGTCGCGAGATCACGCGGCCGGCCACGTGGTAGCGAAGCTCCGGGTGACCGCCCTCGTCCAGATCGCCGGCGTCGTGTGCCGCCAGCACGTCGGAGATCAGCGTGCGGTCGTCAAGCAGGCTGACGTGCGGATACGGGTCGATCCCTTCCGCGCGCAGGCGCTCCATCTTGATCCGGCGCTCGTCGATTTCCACCACGCCGTTCGGCGTCGCCGCATCCTTCTCGAGCGCCGCTTGCGTCTTCTCCTGCTGTTGTCCTGATGCAGACATCCTCAGACGATCCTCCCAAAGTGGTTTCGCTTGTCAAGCGATCGCGCGGGATGTGTCTGCAGACCCTGCGACCGCGGACTAAGCCATCGGCAGCGACATGCCCGCCGGTTTTCGCTCGCCCTCAGATGCGGGGACGGGGGCGGGCACGGCGACTGGGGGAGGCGCCTCGGGGGCGCCGACCTGCACGAGCGGCAGCACCGGAAGGCCCATCGGGGCCATCGCGATCAGGCCGCGCGCGACCTGGCGGATCGCCTGCGCCGCCGGGTCCTCGGGATCCTCGACGACCAGCGGCACACCGCTGTCGGCGTGCTCGCGAAGCGGCATCGTCAGTGGCACCTTGCCGAGCAGCGGCACGTCCAGCTCGTCTGCCAGCTCCTGGCCGCCGCCCTCGCCGAAGATCGTAAAGCGCTCGCCCGAGGGCGTCGTGAAGGCCGACATGTTCTCCACGATGCCGCCGATCTCAAGCGACACCTTGTCGGCCATCTGCGCCGCGCGACGCGCGACCTTCTGCGCCGTCGGCTGCGGCGTCGTGACGATCAAGAACTGCGCCTGCGGCAGCAGCTGAGCGAGCGTCATCGAGACGTCGCCCGTGCCCGGCGGCAGGTCGATCAGCAGGTAGTCCAGCGCGTTCCATTCGACGTCCTGCAGGAACTGCGTCAAGGCCTTGTGCAGCATCGGCCCGCGCCACACGACCGCCGCGTCCTCCTCGACGAAGAAGCCGATCGACATCACCTTCACGCCGTGCGCCTCCAGCGGCACGATCTTGCGCTGCGCCGAAACCGGCGGGCGCGTCGAGCCCAGGCCGTACATGCGCGGGATCGAGTAGCCCCACACGTCCGCGTCCAGCACGCCCACGCGCTTGCCTTCACCGGCCAGCGCCGCCGCCAGGTTAGCCGTCAGCGTCGACTTGCCCACGCCGCCCTTGCCCGAGCCGATGCAGATCACGTTCGACACCTGCGCCAGCGCGCCCTGCGGCAGCGCGCCGCGGCCGAGCTTCTGTTGCAGCGCCTGCTTCTGCGTGTCTGACAGCACGTCGAAGTACACGTTCGTGTGCGTGATTCCCTCCAGCGCCGTCACCGCCTCGGCGACCGCCGTCTGGAAGTGGCCCTTGATCGGGCAGCCAGGCGTCGTCAGCGAGACCGTCACGTCCGCCACGCCGTTGTCGCTCACCTCGATCGAGCGCACCATGTCCAGCTCCACGATCGAGCGGTGCAGCTCCGGGTCGATCACGACCTCCAGGGCCTTCAGGATCTCATCGCGGTTGGGCATCGCCGGTCATTGTGCCAAACGCCGGGCCACGGCCCGGGCAGAAGGCCCGTATGCGGTCGGCCCACGGCCTGGGCAGAAGGCCCGTGCGCAGCGCGTCAGCGACGCCACAGGCAGGCCATCTGCATAGTCATAGCTCTCCAGACAAAAGTTCTTACAGACGACTGTCTTCAAGATAAACGGATCTGGTGCGTCGGCGGCCTTACTGCGAGGATGCCGCCGACTCCATCGGGGAGCCTGACTGACCAAGGAGAGACTGGTGATGAGCCAGACGGTCCACGTCACACAGGCAATCAGACGTATCGGACAGACCGCGCCCGGCGCCGGGCGCGCACCCTCGTTAGTCAGCTCGACCGAGCCGCCGGCTTTGCCCGGCGCTCGGTCGCACGCCGGCTGACCGCCGGCGCCGCGGCGCCGTCACGTCCAAAAAGGTTCTTGGCGGCGTCGTGATTGGTCTCGGCGCGGGAGTGGGGACGCCGACGACCGGCTGGACAGGGCCGCATTGAGACGCACCAAGAGGAGAGGATTGAATGGAGTATCGAAGGGCAGGTTCGGGTCACCTCGGCGGGGCGCCCGGACAGCCGTGGGCCATGCGCCGCAAAGGTCTCGTCGTGCTCGCCGTGCTCGCCGTCTGCCTCCTCGGCGCCGGGCTCGGCGCCGCCGACACGACGGTCACCGCAGCGCCCATCAAGCAGCTTTCCGATCGGCTCCAGGGACCCGGTCAGCGTGAACTGGCCGGTCTCTTCGTCACGGTCCTCGAAGGCGAAGTCACCGAAATATCGTGGGGCGAGAAGAGCCTGCCGTGTCCCGGACACAGCTATCCGCTGCTCTCCACCGAAGCCGCGATCTCCAGTGCGTATTCCAGCTTCAGCAACGTGCAGATCGCGATCGAGTCAGAGCGCCTCACTCGCGGCCTGCGCTGTGGGTCCAGGCTGCCGCAAGACGTGCAGGAAGGCAGCACCTCCGTCTCCGTCCGCTCGGTCGACCCAGGCGCCCAGGTCGGCTCCCCGGCCAACATCTATGAAGACCGCGAAACGCAGATCAAGAGCTTCAGCCCATGCGTCACGCTCTCGCGGATATGCACCGGGCGCTATGTGCTGCGCGCCTATCTCGACGGTCCCCGGC
>DATHJQ010000183.1:0-6746 GCA_035286505.1 Solirubrobacteraceae bacterium
CGGCACGGCCGAGGCGTTCTTTCGCCCGGCCGCCAACGGCCTCTTGCCGCAGACCGTGCCCGAGCAGGAGATCCAGCAGGCCAACGCTCTGAGCAGCCTGTCCAACAACATCGGCGAGTTCGCCGGGCCGGCGCTGGCAACAGCGCTGGTCCTCGGCCTGGGCGCCGGCTGGGCCTTTGCGCTCGACGCCGCCACGTTCCTGCTCAGCGCCGCGCTGCTCATGCGCGTGCGCCCGCGGCGTCGCGCGGGGGCGCAGGCGCCAGGCGAGAGCGCGCGGCGCCTGAGCGTGTGGGCCGAGCTGCGCGACGGCTTCGCCGAGGTGCGCTCGCGCAGTTGGGTGTGGGCGACGCTTGCAGCGTTCTGCGCGGCCCTGTTCACCGGCCTCGCGCCATGGTTCGTGCTCGGGCCCGTCGTCGCACGCGCGCAGTACGGCGACATCGGCGTGTACGGCTACGTGTCGGCCGCAGTCGGCCTCGGCACGATCGCCGGCTCGCTGCTGGGCATCGTCTGGCGCCCGCGTTTTCCGATTCGCGCGGCGATGCTGGCAATCCTGTTGTGGCCCGCCTCGGCAATCCTGTACGCGGCGGGGATCACGCTGTATGCGGTCGTCCCGGCGATGGTGATCGGCGGCGGCGGCATCGCGCTGTTCGACGTGTGGTGGCTGACCGCGCTGGCCGAGCGGATACCGGCGGACAAGCTATCGCGCGTGAGCTCGTATGACTGGATGGTGTCGCTGGCGCTGTTGCCGCTCGGCTACGTGCTCGCCGGGCCGCTGGCGCACGCGCTCGGCGCCGTCGAGGTGCTGCTCGGCGGGTCGGTGCTCGCGGGCGTGGCGCTCGCGCTGGGCCTGCTTCCCCGCGAAACCCGCACGCTGAGACGCCTGCGCGTGACAGCGAGCCCGCCGGGCGCCGGCGACGTGCTGCCGGGGCTCCCCCGCCACTAGCGCCGGCGAGCGCGTAGGCTTGCGCGCATGGACTTTCAGATCGCACGCGACGACCTGCACCGCTGTCGCTTTGAGAACGAGGCGGCGGGCGAGCTCGGCGCCGATCAGGCGCTGCTGCGCATCGAGCGCTTCGGCCTGACGTCCAACAACATCACCTACGCGAAGTTCGGCGACGCGATGTCCTACTGGGACTTCTTCCCGGCCGAGCCCGGCTGGGGCCGGATGCCCGTGTGGGGCTTTGCCGAGGTCGCCGCCAGCAACGTCGACGAGCTGGCCGTGGGGACGCGCGTGTACGGCTACCTGGCGCCGTCGAGCGAGCTGGTCGTGTCGCCGGCGCGGATCGGCGCGCAGGGCTTCGTCGACGCGTCGGCGCACCGCGCCAAGCTGCCGGCCGCGTACAACGCCTACGCCCGCGTCGACGCCGACCCGATCTACGACGAGAGCTCAGAGCCCGAGCAGATGCTGCTGCGACCGCTGTTCTTCACGTCATATCTGATCGACGACTTCCTCGCCGACGCATCGCTGTTCGGCGCCCACGCGGTGATCCTCTCCAGCGCATCGAGCAAGACGGCCAGCGCGCTCGCCTTCCTGCTCTCGCGCCGCGAGGGGATCGACGTGATCGGACTCAGCTCCGAGCGCGGCGCCGAGTTCGCTCGTGGGCTCGGCGTGTACGACCACGTCATCAGTTACGACGGGATCGACTCGCTCGGCAGCGATCGCGCGGTCTACGTCGATATGGCCGGCGATGCGCAGGTGCGCACGGCCGTGCATGGTCACCTCGGGCCAGCGCTCGTGCACTCAGCCGTCGTCGGGGCCACCCACCACGATCGCATGGGCGACGTCCCCGACTCACTGCCGGGCCCGCGTCCGACGTTCTTCTTCGCGCCCGACCGCGTCGCCAAGCGCACGGCCGACTGGGGGCGCGAGGGCTTCGAGCAGCGCCTCGCCGACGCCTGGCGACCCTACCTGCAGTGGTGCGGCGGTTGGCTCCAGGTCATCGAGCAACAGGGGCCGCAGGCGCTGCAAGACGCCTACCTGGACCTGCTCGACGGGCGAATCGACCCGGCCAAGGCGCACGTGCTCTCGCTTCCCCGCTAGCCGCCGGCCTGCGCTCGGTCGCGGCGACGCGCGCGCCGCTCGAAGATCGATGCGAGCACGAGGCTCGCCTCGAACAGCAGGTACAGCGGTACCGTCTCCAGCAGCAGCGTGACCGCGTCACCGGGCAGGAACGCCGCGACGGCGCCGCAGGCCAGCAGCGCGTAGCGGCGGTTTTGTCGCAGCTGAGCGGGCGTGACGATCTCCGCGCGCGTGGCCGCGAGGATCGCGACGGGAATCTGGAACACGAGCCCCATCGCCAGCAGCGTCACGGCAGCGAAGTGGTAGTACTGATTGGCCTGAACGAGCACGTTGAACTCCCCGCTGTTGAAGTTCTGAAAGAAGCGCACGGCGGCCGGCAGGACGATGAAGTAGCCGAACAGAACGCCGGCGGTGAACAGCAGCGGAATCGACATCGTCAGCGACGAGGCGATCTTCTGCTGCGAGGGGCTGAAGGCCGGCAGCAAAAAGCCGTAGAGCTGGAAGAGGATGATCGGCAGCGCGAGGATGAACGCGAAGATCAGCGCGATGCCGATCGTCGTGGTGAACGGCTCGCCGATGCCGAGCGTCACCGGCTTGTTGCCCTCGGGCGCTTTGGACAGGCCCTTGATCGCCTTGTCCAGCTGCGGGCTGACGTTAGCCAGCGCGGCGCGCGTGGCCGGCGAGACGCCGCTGCCCGGCCGATGCAGCGCGCCGGTGACGGTCTGCAGCTGCTTGGCGACCACGCGAGCGCCCTGCTGCACCGTGTACGTCGCGCCGAGCGGTCCGTTGCCTTTCTTGACCTGCTTCTGCGTCTGCGTCGACAGCGGCTTGTTGATGATGTGCAGCAGCGCGTGGTTCTGCCACATGCAGAAGCCGAAGGCGACCGCGAGCGCGGCCAGGGAGACGATCAGGCGCACGCGCAGCTCTGAGAGGTGATCGACGACGCTCAGTCGATCCTCGTGCCCCACGTGCGCAGCGGCGACGGCCATGATCTCCAGGCTCCGCGCGCTCGGCTAGGCGATCGGCGTGCCGGTCTCGTGCACGGACGCGGCAGCGACGGGCTCGCCCTCGCGAACCGGCGCGGCCGCGGGCGCGGCGACGGGCGTGGCGGGCTCGTGTGCGGCCACCAGCGGCGTGTGCGTCGCCTCGCCGCTGAGTGTGTCCTTGAAGCCGCGCATGCCGGAGCCCAGCGAGCGGCCCATCTCGGGCAGGCGCTTGGCGCCGAACACGAGCAGCAGCAGGATCAACAGAAATGCGATGTGAAGCGGATTGTCAAGACCCATTGTGTGAATCAACTCCCGAAGATTTTGGATTCCCATTCCGTTCGGATGGGCTCTCATCACTACTACGCGGCGGCGCCGATCGCAGATCACCGGCGCCGCCGGATCGCGCGGGCCGCTAGGACTTGATCAGCGGACCTGCCGCGGCGAGCACTTCCTTCTTGGTCAGCGGCCGGTCGAATCCCTGATTGGGAGTCGGGCTCTTGCCGATCAGCAGGTCGATCGCCGCGGCGTGGCGAGCCTCGATCTGCACGATGCTCCCGGCCGAGGCGAGCACCTGCTTGTCCTGCAGGGACGGCGCAGCGCCGTTGTAAGCGCCGACTCCCGTGTTCTCGAGCACCGAGGCCAGCGACAAGAACGATTTTTCGCTGGAGGCGGGGAACACGAACGTCGGTTTCGCGACCGGCTTGCCGCCCAGCTGCTTGATCGCGGCGGTGAGCGCCGAGACGTGCGCCGCCTCCTCCGCGCCGAACTGCCTGGCGTACCTCTTCGCCTCGCCGCTGAGGCCGACGGTCTTTCCCTTGACGTTGTAGAAGTCGGCCTCGAGGTACTCCAGCGTCAGCGCGAAGTTGAGTATTTCGACGTCGCCGCCGCCGGTTTCGGCGAACGCCTGCGAAACGAACGGCGCGACCGAGGCCGTGCCATAGAAGGCGCCCGCCGCGAGCGTTCCGCGCAGGATGAACGCCGAGCGGGTCATGCCGTGAACCTCGCAGGTGGCCAGCTCGGGGCTGGCGATCTCGTGATCAGTCATCTCTGTGTTCCTTTCTTGCCGATTGGTCGATGGCCTATGCCAGAAACGGCTTGACCGCCGCGAGGACCGTGGACATGTCAGCCGGCGTGGCAAAGGCGCCCTGCGGGGTGACGGACTTTTTGACGAGCGTGCCGAGCGTCGCCGCGTGGCGCGCCTCCACCGTGTGGATCGCGAGCGCGGAGGCCAGGACTTCCGCGTTCTGGATCTTTGCCGCCTGGCCGAGGTATGCGGCGGCGCCGAGGTTCTCGACCGTGTAGGCGAGCTGCGCGACCTGTGTCGCGCTGGTGATCGGAAACTTGCTCGCCGGCTTGACCGCCGGGGTGCCACCAAGCTTTTCCACGGCGCCTTTGAGCGCTTCCACATGTGTGGCCTCCTGGGCGCCGAAGGTCTTGATCAGGCTCCCGACCTTGCCCTTGAACAGCCCGGACGCGACGACATTGGAATAGAAATCGGTCTCCAGGTACTCGAGCGTCAGCGCGTAGTTGAGGATGCCGAGATCGCCTGCCGTGCTCGAAGCCGTCGTCGCGGTGCTCGCCGGAGCCGCCGCCGTGCCCGCGCTCTTGCTGCTGCTGCTGCTTCCGCAGGCCGCGAGCACGAACGCGCCGAAGCTCGCCGCGCCGGCGCTGCCTGCCATCTTCAGAAAACGCTTGCGGTCGACGTCGTCGCGCGCCAGGCGCTCGACGATGCCGGCCGGCTGGCGCGCTTGCTCGTCGGATGAGTTGAACATCTTGGGACACCTCCGGTCGATGACTTGTACGGCGGAGAACGTCCGCCTCGAACTGGTGCGTTGCCGCACGGTCTTTGCTGCTGTTCGCACAAGACCGGCGCCTGGATCACCACGCGATCTGCGCTGCGCAGCCGCAAGGCGGCCGCAACGCGGACTCGAAGAGCCGCCGGAAAGCCGACGCGCCGCCCGGCGAGATTCGCCAGACGGCGCGTGGCAAGCGACTTCGGCGTTCAGCCGTTGGGTGCGGCTCAGCCGGTGATGAACTTCGTCGCTCCGACTTCCTTGAGCACCTTGCTCGCGGTCCACGGCTTGTCGAAGGGACCGTCCGGAGCGATGCCCGCGCCGGTGGGCGACGCTTCGTTGAGCAGCCCGATCACGCTGGCGTGACGCGCCTCGATCGTGAGGATCGAGCCGGCCGCGGCGACGTATGCGGGGTTCTTGATGTTCAGGACCTGTCCAAGGTAGGCGTGGACGCCCGTGTTCTCGAGCACCGCGGCGGTCTTCATGAAGGCGTCCGTGCTGGTGTTGGCGCCCGCGAAGTTGAACTTCGGTTGCTTGGCGGCTTTCGAGCCGAGTGCTTTCTTGAGGAACGCCACGTGTGCGTTCTCGTCGGCCGTGACCGTTTTCAGGAACGCCGACGCCTGCGGGGTCAGCGTCAGGTTCGCCGCGGTCGCGCCGTTGTAGAACGCGGCCTCCAGGTACTCCAGCGTCAGCGCGTAGTTGAGAATGCCGACGTCGCCCTTGCCGAACGTGGCGGGCGGCCGGCCTTTCTGCTTGGCCGCGAACGCGCTCGGGGCCAGCGCCGACATAACCGCGCCGCCTCCGACGACCGCGCCGCCGGCCAGACCGGCCTTCTTGAGAAATCCCAGGCGCGTGTCGCCTGCGGCCTCGTGCGCGGCTTCGCGCACCGCTCCGTCGACATCCACCTCGTCGATGTTGATCTCATAGCTCATGTGACTTCTCCTTCTTGGGTTGCCAGGAATCACGGCGCCGCAGGGGTCTCCTGGCGTTACCGCTGACCTCTCTCTACGGCGGCGGGCGCAATCCGGATCACCCAACGGCGGGGCCGCGATGCCGACGGGGGGCGCCCCGCTCGGTTGCGGGGTGATGGCTTGCGCCGATCAGTCGCCTCGATGATCCGGCTCGCGGCCCTCGCGCGTAGAGTCAGTCGATGCCCCGTCTGCGCCGCCCCAGCGCCAACTCCAAGGAAAAGCTCAGAAAGCTGGCCGACGAGGAGCTGATGGAGCGGGTCGCCGGCAACGACGCCGACGCCTTCGAGGTCGTGCTGGAGCGTCATGCCGATGCGGCCTTCTCGCTGGCCTACCGCATCTGCGGCAGGCGCTCGCTGGCCGAGGACATCGCGCAGGAGGCCTTCCTGTCGGTCTGGCGCAGCGGCGCGCGCTACGACCGCGCGCGTGGGAGCGTTCGCACCTGGACGCTCGGGATCGTGCACAACCGCGCCGTCGACGCGCTGCGGCGCAGCGGCGTGCACGAGCGACGGCGCGCCAGCGACGAGGGCATCGAGGAGACGATCGAGGCGCCCGAGCGCACGGACACCCAGGCGCTGGACAACGCAGCCTCAGACGAGATCCGCGGAGCGCTGGGCGAGCTTCCGGCTGAGCAGCGTCGTGTGATAGAGCTTGCCTACTTCGGCGGCTTCACGCACCTGGAGATCGCCTCGATGCTCGACACGCCCGTGGGTACCGTGAAGGGACGCATGCGCCTTGGACTGAACAAGCTTCGCGGCCAGCTCCAGGGGTGGGAGGCGGTGGGCGCATGAGCCAGCGCAGGTCCGACCGCGACTGCGCGCAGCTCGCCGACGCCGCCGTGTATGTGCTGGGCGCGCTCGAGCGCGAGGAGCTGACGCACTATCGCGAGCATCTGTCGAGCTGCGCGCAGTGTCGCGCGGAAGTCGCCGAGCTTCAGCCCGTCGTCGACGAGCTGCCCGCAAGCGCCCCGCCGGCGGTG
>DATHJQ010000184.1:0-3682 GCA_035286505.1 Solirubrobacteraceae bacterium
CAGCGCGGCGAAGCCCATCCACACGCGGCGCGGCAGCGTGCCGCGCTCGAGCATCGCCCAACCGCCGATCGCGACCGCGCAGAACAGCACGAGCATGATCGCCGCGCCCAGCAGATAGCGGTCGATCACCGACGCTCCCGCGGCGCCCTCCAGCACGAACACGCCGAGCAGCAGCGCCAGCGCGGCCAGCGGGGTCAGCACGCGCCGCGGCGTCAGCCAGATCGCCAGGGCGATGCCCGCCAGCGCGCCCAGCAGCACGGGCATCTTGTCGATGCGCACGGAGAACGTCCACAGCGAGCCGATCACGTTGGCGATGCCCTGCGTGCGCCCCAGTTCCTGCGCGAGACCCGCCGTCGAGTTCAGCGAGTAGAACGGCTTGCCCGTGACGATCAGGTCGACGAGCACCCACACCACCGGGCCGACCGCCGCGATCGCCAGGGCCTTCAGGCGGCTGCGGTTGTCCGCGCGCCACGAGCACCACAGCCAGTAGGCGCCGGCCAGCAGCCACGCGTCGGGTCGCAGCAGTCCAGCCGCCGCGAGCAGCACCAGCACCGGCGTGCCGCGACGGGGCTTCTCGACCTCCATCACGACGGCCCACACGATCAGCGCCACATAGGAGATGTCCAGGTAGCCCTGCGCGGCGAGGTTCTCCAAGAAGAAGCGGCTGAGCACCAGCAGCGCCGCCACGACCCCGACGACCGCGCCGAAGCACAGCCGCCCGAGCCGGTACATGCCGGCGACGAGCGCCACGAAGGAGCCGATCGACCCCAGCACCATCAGGCGCGCTCCGCCCTCGCCGAAGATCGAGCAGAGCGCGCCGAAGGCGATCGCCAGCGGGTGCTCGGTGGGGCCGCGATAGACGCGGAAGTCCGGCAGGTGCAGATGCAGCAGGTCGCGACCCCACAGCAACGCATAGAAGGAGTCGTAGGTCGGGTACGTGGGCAGCGCGAAGTAGCCGATCAGCGCGCCCACGCACATCGCCGCGAAGGCGAGCTTCGCCCAGCTCGCCCCGCGCATTGCGCGCAGCGGCCCGAGCCGGATCGAGCCCGGAGCGAACCGGGTGAGCGTCGCGCTTTGCATCGAGACTGACCGGCTGGCGCCGGCTCCGGCTCCGTCCGCGCGCCCAGCGCCGAGATCGTGGCCTGCGCTTTGGGATACTGCCGGAAGCCAAGTCTAGGCAATCTCGCCGATGAAGCTCCGGCATCTCCCGACATGAAGCTCATCATCCAGATCCCCTGCTTGAGCAGGAGGGGGGCAGGCGCCCCTCCTGGCCTCCCCCCGTCGGCGAGCCCCCTGTTCAGGCGCTCATTCACATGAAGCTCATCATCCAGATCCCCTGCTTCAACGAGGCAGACCAGCTGCCCCAGACGCTCGCGGACCTGCCGCGAGACGTCGAGGGCTTCGACGTCGTCGAGCGCCTCATCATCGACGACGGCTCGACCGACGACACCGTCGCGGTCGCTCGCGCCCATGGCGTCGAGCACCTCGTGCGCCTGACCAACAACAAGGGGCTGGCTACGGGCTTTCAGGCCGGCATCGACACCGCGCTGAAGCTCGGCGCGGACGTGATCGTCAACACCGACGCCGACAACCAGTACTACGGCCCCGACATCTCGCGGCTCGTCGCGCCCATCCTGCAGGGGCGCGCCGACATGGTCGTCGGCGACCGCGAGGTGACCGGCGTCGAGCATTTCTCGCCGCTGAAGAAGACACTGCAGCGGTTGGGCTCCTGGGTCGTGCGCCAGGCCTCCTCGACGTCGGTCCCGGACACCACGTCAGGCTTTCGCGCATACAACCGCGAGGCGGCGATCCAGATGCTCGTGGTCTCCAAATTCACATACACGCTGGAGACGATCATCCAGGCCGGCAAGCTGCTCGTGGCGATCGACCACGTCCCGATCCGCACCAACCCCAAGACGCGCGAGTCGCGCCTGTTCCCCTCGATGGGCGCCTACGTGCGGCGAAACTCGCTGTCGATCTTTCGCATCTATGCGCAGTACGAGCCGTTGCGTGTGTTCTGGAGCCTGGCGACGCTGATCGGACTCGGCGCCCTGGGCGTGTGGGTGCGCTTCGCGGTCGCCTACGCAGAAGGCAACGGCAAGGGCCACGTGCAGTCGCTGATCCTCGGCGCCGTGCTGTTCATCGCGGCCGTCGTGCTGTGGGCACTCGGCGTGATCGGCGATCTGCTGGCTGCGCAGCGAGTCATGACGCAGAAGACCTTCGAGCGGGTGCGGCGCATCGAGCTCGCGCTGGGCGTGGCGCCCTCGCACTACGAACCGGGTCAGACGCCGCCGCGCGAGCGCCGGCCCGCCGACCCCGAGCACGACGGACCCGAGCGCCAGGAGGCGGTGTCGCTGTGAGCGGCGTGACCGTCTCGCCGGACGGAATCGTCACGGGCAACACCTACGACAAGTACGCCTCCACCAATCCCGTCGTGCGCCGCATGATGGCGTCCTTCCAACGCACGCTCGACGAGCTGATGCAGCGCGCCGAGCCGCGCTCGCTGCTGGACGTCGGCTGCGGCGAGGGCGTGCTCGTGCACCGCTGGGCGCAGAGCCTGCCCGCCAGTCGTATTGTGGGCATCGACCTGGAGGAGGAGTCGATCCAGGCCGGCTGGGCACAGCGCCAGGCGCCGAACCTCGAATACCGCACGATGCCCGCCGAGCACCTGCCCTTCGCGGATGACGAGTTCGACCTGGCGACGGCGATCGAGGTGCTCGAGCACGTGCCCGAGCCCGAGCACACGCTCGCCGAGATGGCGCGCTGCGCCGAGCGCCACCTGCTCGTGTCGGTCCCGCGCGAGCCGCTGTGGCGCATGCTCAACGTGGCCCGCGGCGCCTACTTGGCTCAGCTCGGCAACACGCCGGGGCATCTCAACCACTGGTCCAGGCGCTCGTTCACGCGCCTGCTCGCCCAGCATGGCGAGGTGGCCGAGCTGCGCTCGCCGTTTCCGTGGACGATGCTGCTCGTGCGCCTTTAGCGCGTTGGCACGCGAGCGACCGAGGACGCCGCATCGCGCCGCCCAGCGTCGCTCTGGGTATGGCAGCGGCGCGCGCGTCCTCTCGATCGGCATCGCCTCCACGGGGCTGCTGACTTTCGCTTACTTCTCGATCGCCAGCCACGTGCTCGGCGAAGGATCGGCCAAGCGGATCGACCTGTTGTGGTCGATCATGTTCGTGATCATCTCGGTGATCTACCGCCCGATCGAACAGCTGCTCTCACGCACGATCGCCGAACGACGCGCACGCGGGCACGGCGCGCACGCGCTGCGCGTGCCGATGCTCATCCAAGCTGCCTTCGCGCTGACCTTCCTCGCCGTCGCCCTGGCGCTGAAGGGCAAACTGGTCGACGACGTCTTCGAAGGCCAGCAGGCGCTCTACGACGTGCTCGTCGTCGGCACGCTGGCCTATGCCGCCAGCTACTTCGCGCGCGGCTGGCTGGCCGGACATCAGCGTTTCGGCCTGTTCGGCGGCCTCGTGCTGATGGAGTCCGTCTCGCGCATCAGCTTCGCGATCGCCGTCGCGATCGGCGTCGCCAGCGGCCAGACGGCCGTCGCGCTGGGCATCGCCGCGGCGCCGTTCGTCTCGCTGGTCGTCGTGCCGGCGGCGTTTGCACGCGCGCGCGCGGAGCGCGCACGCGGAGCAGAGGAGTCCGGCGGCGGGCACGAGGACGCGCTCGCGGC
>DATHJQ010000185.1:0-12064 GCA_035286505.1 Solirubrobacteraceae bacterium
CGCCTTCCTCGTTCTTGCCCTCGTTCTCGGACTCGGCCCCGACCAGGATCGAGATCTTGCCCATGTGCTTGTTTTCGTGCAGGAGCTGGTGCGCCTCGGCGACTCCCTCGAAGCCCATCGTCTTCCAGAGGACCGGCCGCACCTTGCCCTCGGCCATCAGCTGGTTGGCGCGCATGCACTCGTAGGCGTTGGCGAAGTGCGAGCCGATGATCTGCTTTTGCTTCATCCACAGATAGCGCACGTCGAAGTCGAGCCGGTAGCCCGAGGTGGCGCCGCAGATGACGACCTTGCCGAATGGCTTGACGGTGTAGACCGAGGTCGGGAAGGTCGCCTGGCCAACGTGCTCGAAGACGATGTCGGGGGCGTCGCCGAGGATCTCTTTGACCCGCTTGGCGAAGCCGCGCGAGGCCTTGAAGCGCTCCTTGTCGAGGGCCGGGTCGGCGAGGTTCTCGGGCGTCCGCATCATCGCCCCGAACTCGGCCCGGTTGATGTAGTCGACGGCGCCGAGCTGCTTGACCAGCTCGCCCTTCTCGTCGGAGGAGACGATGCCGACGGCGTTGGCGCCGGCCGCCTTGCAGAGCTGGACGGCGAAGACGCCGAGGCCGCCGGCGGCGCCCCAGATCAGGACGTTGTGGCCGGCCTGTAGCTTGCACTGGTCGATCAGCATCCGGTAGGCGGTGAAGTAGGTGAGGCCGTAGGAGGAGGAGTCGGCCCAGGAGAGGTTCTGGGGGCGGGGCAGCAGCTGCTGCGCCTGCACCTTGGTGAACTGGGCGAAGGAGCCCCAGGTGGTCTCATAACCCCAGATCCTCTGGCTCGGCGCCGCCAGCGGATCGAGGCCGTGGACCTCGACGTCCTCGTAGGAGGCCTGGTTGCAGTGGACGACGACCTCGTCGCCGGGCTTCCAGCGGGTGACGCCCTCGCCGACCTTCCAGACGACCCCAGCGGCGTCGGAGCCGCCGATGTGGTGGCCGTACTCGGGGTGGTCGCCGTAGCCGAAGACCGAGACCGGCTTGCCGAGCGCCGCCCAGACGTTGTTGAAGTTGACCCCGGCCGCCATCACCCGCACGATCACCTCGAAGGCGGCGGGCTCCGGCACCTCGATCTGCTCGAGCTGGAAGGCGTCCTTCGGCTCCCCCTCGCGCTCCTGCCGGATCACCCAGGCGGCCATCGTCTCGGGCAGCGTGCCGGGCTCCACGTCCAGGTTCGCGACCTTGCTGCTGTCCACTGCCAAAACTGGTTCCTCCGCGGTCGTTGACGGCGAGCCGGTCGGCGTGTGGCGCTACGGCGACCACCCCGAGTACGGACACCACATCGGCGGCTCGGACGCCTCGGGCGTCGTCTGGAAGGTCGGCGCGGGCGTCACCCGCTGGAAGCCCGGCGACGAGGTCGTGGTGCACTGCAACCAGGCCTCCTACGAGGACCCCGAGGTGCACGGCCTGGACCCGATGGCAGCCCCCTCGCAGAAGATCTGGGGCTATGAGACCACGTGGGGCTCCTTCGCGCAGTTCACCAAGGTGCAGGCCCAGCAGCTGCTGCCCAAGCCGGCCGCGCTGAACTGGGAGGAGGCCGCGTCCTACGGCCTCGTCTACTTCACCGCCTACCGCATGCTGATCACGCGCTGCAACCTGCAGGCGGGTCGCAACGTGCTGATCTGGGGCGCGGCGGGCGGCCTCGGCGTGTTCGCCACGCAGCTCTGCGCCGCCGCCGGCGCGCATTGCGTCGGCGTCGTCTCTTCGCCGGAGAAGGGCGAGCTGGTCAAGCGCCTGGGCGCCGTCGACTACATCGACCGCGCGGAGTTCAAGGGCATGATGCGCACGGGCAAGGAGACGCCCGAGGAGGACAAGGCGCGCTTCGGCGTCTCGCGCGAATTCTCAAAGCGCGTCAAGCAGATTCTCGGCGACGCGCCCGACATCGTCTTCGAGCACGTCGGCAAGGCGACGTTCCCGACGTCCGTGTTCACGGTTAAGCCCTTCGGCAAAGTCGTCATCTGCGCCGGCACCACCGGCTACAACCTCGACTTCGACGTGCGCTACCTGTGGATGAAGCAGAAGGAGATCCTCGGCTCGCACTTCGCCAACGCATACGAGTGCATGAAGGCCAACGAGCTGATCGAGTCAGGTCAGATCCGCCCGGTGCTGTGGCGCACGCTGGGCTTCGACGGCGTCGCCGAAGCGCATCAGCTGATGCTCGAAAACAAGCACCTGGGCAAGATCTCCATCCTCGTCGGCGCCGACCGCGAGGGCGAGGGCAAGACCGCCGAGGGCCCCGGCGCGATCCATGCCGAGGTGGGCGCCTAGTGGCCGGCACCGTGATCGTGCCGTGGTACGCCACGGGCTTTCGCGCCGAGGCCTTCGAGCAGGTGCTCGGCGAGGTCGCCGCGACCGCGCTGCGCTACGGCGCCACCTCCTATGACGTCTACCGCGCGCGCGACGACCGCTACAAGTTCCAGCAGCTGGCGCGCTTCGAGCACCACCTGCAGTGGGACCGCTACTGGTCAGGGCCGGAGATGACGCGCTTTCGCATCGAGCATTCCGGCTGGTATCAGGTGCCGCTCGTCTACGGCTGGTGGGACCACACGGCCGGCGGCGAGATCCGCACCGAGGCCGGGCCGGGCGCCGGAAACGGTCGCGGCAACGGCCTCGCCGGCAACGGCAAGGCCCCCAACGGCGACCGCGGCATCGTCGAGGGCGAGTCGGCCTAGGAGACGGCCGTAGACCAAGCGAGGCAAGGACGCAGGGAGCGTGGCGTGCTACGCACGCGAGCGACCGAGGACGCCGCCTCGCGCCGTGTCAACGGCCGTCTCAGCCCTGCTCCAGCGGCGCCATCGTGAGCCCGGCGCCCTTGAGCTGCTCCCAGTAGTGCTCGGCGGGCTCCTGCATGCCCGTGAAGACGATCGCCTGGCCTGAGGTGTGGATGACGTTGGCGATCTCGTGGCCGCGGTCGAGGCTGATGTCGGGGATGAAGCGCGCGAGCGTGCGCGCGACGTGCTCGAACGTGTTGTGGTTGTCGTTGCGCACGATCACCCGCCACGAGCCTCCCAGGCCGCTGCCCGGGCCTCCGACGCGCGGCAGCTCGACGGTCTCGCTCACGCTCGAAAGGATAAAGCGCGCGGGGCAGCCGTACAATTGCTGCATGAGCGGCGATCAGTCACCGCGTCTGCCCGAGCGCGACCGGCCCTGGATGATGCGCACGTACGCAGGGCATTCGACGGCCAAGGCGTCCAACGAGCTCTACCGGCGCAATCTGGCCAAGGGTCAGACGGGCCTGTCGGTGGCCTTCGACCTGCCGACGCAGACGGGCTATGACCCCGACGACGAGCTGGCGCGCGGCGAGGTGGGCAAGGTGGGCGTGCCGATCTCCCACCGCGGCGACATGGCGGCGCTGATGGACGGCATCCCGCTGGACGAGATGAACACGTCGATGACGATCAACGCGACGGCCGCGTGGCTGCTGGCCCTGTACGTCGTCGCCGCCGAGGATCAGGGGGTGTCCCAGCAGGCGCTTCAGGGCACCACGCAGAACGACATCATCAAGGAGTTCCTCGCACGCGGCACCTACGCCTTCCCGCCCGCCGCGTCGATGCGCCTGATCGCAGACATGATCGCCTACACGGTCGAGCACGTGCCGAAGTGGAACCCGATCAACATCTGCTCCTATCACCTGCAGGAGGCCGGCGCGACGCCGGTGCAGGAGATCGCTTACGCGATGAGCAACGCGATCGCCGTGCTCGACGCCGCGCGCGAGCGTGTGCAAGCCGCGCACTCCGAGGGCGGCGCGCAGAGCAACGGCAAGCAGGAGGCCGACGCGCAGGAGCTGATGGAACAGGTCTTCGGGCGCATCTCCTTCTTCGTCAACGCGGGCGTGCGCTTCGTCGAGGAGCACGCCAAGCTGCGCGCCATGTCTGTCCTGTGGGAGGAGCTGGGCCGCGAGCGCTACGGCGTGCGCGAGCCGCGGCGCCTGCGCTTTCGCTACGGCGTGCAGGTCAACTCGCTGGGCCTGATCGAGGCGCAGCCGGAGAACAACGTGCAGCGCATCGTGCTCGAGGCGCTCGCGGTGACGCTCGGCCGCGACGCGCGCGCACGCGCGATCCAGCTGCCGGCGTGGAACGAGGCGCTGGGCCTGCCGCGCCCGTGGGACCAGCAGTGGTCGCTGCGCATCCAGCAGGTGCTGGCCTACGAGACCGACCTCCTGGAGTACCCGGACATCTTCGAGGGATCGATAGTTATGGATGGGTTGGTATCTGAGCTGCTGGACGGCGCGCGTGCCGAGATGGCCGTCGTGGCGGAGCACGGCGGCGCTGTGGAGGCGGTGGCGTACATGAAGGGCGCGCTGGTCGACTCCCACCGCGAGCGCATCCGGCGCATCGAGAGCGGCGAGCAGGTGGTCGTCGGGCAGAACCGCTACAGCGAGTCCGAGGACTCCCCTCTGACGGCCGACGCGGAGGGAGGCATCCTCGTGGTCGACCCGGCCGTCGAAGCCGAGCAGGTCGCGGCGCTGCGCCAATGGCGCTCGCAGCGCGACCAGGCGGCCGTCGAGCAGGCGCTGGACGAGCTAGCCGCCGCCGCGGCCGACGAATCTGCCTCGCAGAACCTGATGGTCGCGACGATCGCCGCCGCGCGCGCCGGTGCGACGACCGGCGAGTGGGCAGGCACGCTGCGCAAGGTGTTCGGCAGCTACCGCGCACCGACGGGCGTCGGCGAGGCCGCCGCGGCGCCGGCCGACGCGGACCTCGACGAGCTGCGCGGGCAGGTCGCGCGCCTGCAGGAGAAGCTCGGGCGTCGCCCGAAGATCCTCGTCGGCAAGCCGGGCCTGGACGGGCACTCAAACGGCGCCGAGCAGATCGCCGTGCGAGCGCGCGACGCGGGCATGGACGTGGTCTATGAGGGCATCCGCCTGACGCCGGCGCAGATCGCCGCTTCGGCGCTGCAGGAGGGCGTGCACGTGATCGGCCTGTCGATCCTCTCGGGCTCTCATCGCGAGCTGATCCCGGCGGTGATCGACGCGCTGCGCCAGGCCGGCGTCCAGGCGCCGGTCATCGTCGGCGGGATCATCCCCGAGCAGGACGTCGCGGCGCTGCGCGAGGCGGGCGTCGCCGCCGTGTACACCCCCAAGGACTTCGACATCACGCGCATCATGCAGGACATCGTGGAGCTGTTGGGCACGGACGGCCGCGTGCCGGTGGCGGGCACCGGCGCCTCCGTCAACGGCTCGGCGTGAGCGAGGCTTCGCGGCCGCAGGCCGGGGTCGGCGCGGCGCTCGGGGCACGCCTGCGCGATGCAGACGTGAGCGCCGCGCCGGCCGCGCTGAACCTGCTGGAGAGCACGACGGCAGAGGATCGCCAGGCGGCGGCGGCGCTGCTCGCACAGGTCGCGCCGGCGGCGCTCGGCGGCGAGGCGCCGGGCCACGTGATCGGCGTCACCGGGCCGCCCGGCGCCGGCAAGTCGACGCTGCTCTCGGCGCTGCTGCGCGCCTGGCGCGCCGATGGGCAGAGCGTTGCGATGCTCGCCGTCGACCCCAGCTCGCGTCGCTCGGGGGGCGCGCTGCTGGGCGATCGCGCGCGCATCGACTTCGACCCGCTCGACCGCGACGTGTTCATCCGCTCGACGTCGGCCGGCGAGCGCCTCGGCGGCCTGGCGTGGGCCACGCGCGCGGCAGCACACGCGCTGGCGGCGGCGTTCGACGTCGTCGTGATCGAGACCGTCGGCGTCGGCCAGGCCGAGACGGAGGTCGCCGACGTCGCCGACACGGTCGCCGTCGTCGTACAGCCGGGAAGCGGTGACGTGCTGCAGTTCTTGAAGTCGGGCATCATGGAGATCCCCGACGTGCTCGTCATCACGAAGGCCGATCTCGGCCAGATCGCCACCCGCACCAGGCGCGACGTGAGCGCGGCGCTGCGCTCGCTGGGCTCCTCCTCGACGAGCGTCGTGGCCGTCTCCTCGCTGGCGCCGCCGCAGGGCATCGACGCGCTCGTCGCAGCCCTGCGCGCGCACCGCGCGAGCAGCGACGTCGGCGAGCGCCGGCTGCGCGCGCGTCGCGCCAACGCGCTGGCCGACTACACGCACGAGCACGGCGAGCATGGCCTGCGCGCGCTCGGAGGACGGCACGCAGCGCAGCAGCTGCTGGCGGCGCAGGACCCACAGCTGGACACGGCGGCGCTCGTGACGGCGCTCGAGCGGGCGGCCGGCGGCGCATGAGCAACCGTCCAACGCCGGACGACCGGCCGGCCGAGGCCTCCAACGAGCCGCGCCCGCCCGCCGGGAAGCCGCGCCGCGCGCGTTCGCGCGTGGGCGGCGACATGCTGCTGATCTTCGGCGCGTTCGTGCTCGCCAGCGCGCTGGCCGGCGCGCTCGGCGCGGTCAACCTCGGCACGGCGCTGTCGTTCGGACAGATCGCGCTGGCGATCGCTGTCGTGTACGCGCTGTTGCGCCGCTGAAGCCTCCAGTCGCCTCGCCCCGGCGGGCCGTGCACGCCTTGCCGGGGCGACAGCAGTAGACCTTTGTCGAGGGTCGGCTTCCCACGAGCGACGTTAATGGGATATGCGCCGCCACCATTGGCAACCGGACGCCGGGCTCGCGCCGAGCTTCGACTCATTGCCTGCTTCGCTGCTGGCAAAGCGAGCCCCGCCCGGCTTTCGCGTCCGCAGCCGGGCGCCGCTGCCGGGCAAGGGCCTGCAGGAAACCGACGAACTGGTCAGAGCCGCCGGCGGATGGCGCGAAGCCGAAGGGCGAACGCGGGGCGTCCGGCGTGTGGACGCTTACGCCTGGTATGTGCTCCCCGAGAGCGCGTTCGACCAACCCGACCGCCGCGCCGGCAGCGGCGTCAAGTGGCAGAACGTCGAGCAGTCGCCGCCGTGGCGGGCAAGGTTCGGGAAAGTGCGCGAGCGCGAAGTCGACCGTCTGGTCGCCACGGTCGCGCCGTTCGCACACCGGCGCAGCGACATCCGTGCGGTGGCGTTGATCGGATCATGGGCCAGGCGCTCGGCGCGCATGGATTCCGACGTGGACCTCGTCCTGCTGACGGCCGATCCGCTCGCCTACATCGAGCATGACGGTTGGGCAGCGGAGCTGGGCGCCGATTCGGCCCTGCGAACCAAGCGCTGGGGAGCGTTGACCGAACGCCGCTTTGCGCTGCCGAGCGGATTGGAGGTGGACGCCGGGCTCGTCCTTCCCTCTTGGGCGCACACCGATCCGCTCGACGCCGGCGCTGTGCGCGTGGTGCTCGACGGGCTCGTGCCGGTCTATGACCCCGATGGCGTGCTCGCATCCCTGCTCGCCGCCGTCGGCGAATCGGAGCCGGTTTCGTAAGGTCGCATCGACCGCCGCGCGTTGGGCCGGTCGCGAGACCGATGCCGAGCACGGCGCGCTGCACGTCGCAATCGGCGCCTGGGCGCCGGCCCGCGCGTAGGCTTCGTCTCGATGCTCGTGCTACTCGGGTTCGCGCTGCTCGCCGGGGCGGGCACGGCGCTTTCGCCATGCGTGCTGCCGGTTCTGCCCGCGCTGCTTTCGGCCGGCGGCGTCGGCGGACGTCGGCGTCCGCTGGGTATCGTGCTCGGGCTTTCGCTCACGTTCACGGTGACGATCGTCGGCGTGGCGAAGGTCGTCGACGGCGTTGGGCTGGGCAGCGACCCGCTGCGCGACGTGGCGATCGTCGTGCTGCTCGTGTTCGGCGCGACGCTTCTGCTGCCGAACGTTGCCGATCGCATCGAGGCGCCGCTGTCGCGCCTGGCGCGCTTCGGCCCGCGCTCACGTGGGGACGGCTTCTGGTCGGGGATGCTCGTAGGCGGCGCGCTGGGCTTCGTGTACACGCCGTGCGCCAGCCCGATCCTCGCGGCCGTGATCTCAGTCAGCGCGGCGAGCGGCAAAACGGTCTTGATCGCACTCGCCTACGCGCTCGGCTCGGCGGTGGTCCTGCTCGCGCTCACGCTGGGCGGCAGGCGCCTGTTCGACCGGGTACGAAGAGCAGGGCGCGGACCGTTGCTCCAGCGGGCGCTGGGCACGATCATGATCCTGACGGCCGTGGCGATCATCGCCAACCTCGACGTCAACTTCGACCAGTTCGTCGCCCAGCACATTCCCGACGTCAACCTCACCGCGTCGCTCGAGTGCTCAAACACGGTGACGAGCCATCTGCACGAAATCAGCGGGCGCCGGGCCAAGTTCAAGCCGGCCAACGGTTCCTCGGCGTGCGGCGGCTCGGGATCTGAGGTCAAAGCGGCGCCGGCGAACGCGAGCCAGGCGACGCTGCTCGCCACCGCGCATGGGCTGAAAGATCTCGGCCCGGCGCCGGAGTTCATGGACACGCAGGACTGGTTCAACACGCCCGACATGCGCGCGCTCTCGCTCGGCGGCCTGCATGGGCGCGTCGTGCTGGTCGACTTCTGGACCTACACGTGCATCAACTGCATACGCACGCTTCCCTACCTGAAGGCCTGGGACGCGAGCTATCGCAAGAACGGCCTGACGATCGTCGGCGTGGAGACGCCGGAGTTCGCCTTCGAGCGCGACGCCGCCAACGTGTCCAACGCGATCAGGCAGTTCGGCCTGCGCTATCCGGTCGTGCAGGACAACGACATGGGCACCTGGAACGCCTACGGCAACGAGTACTGGCCGGCCGACTACCTGATCGACTCGACCGGCCAGGTCCGCTACGCGACGTTCGGCGAGGGCGATTACGACAAGACGGAAACGGCGATTCGCGCCCTGCTCGCAGAGAAGGGCAGCGCGCCGGGCGCTAAGAGCCGCCCGAGCGATGTCGTCGTGCCGAGCGCACAGGCGACGCCGGAGACATATCTCGGCACCGAGCGCGCTCAGGGCTGGATCGATCCGCCCAGAGCGGGCGTGCACGACTACGGACCACAACCCACGGGCACTCTGTCGCTCAACGACTTCGCCTTCAGCGGCACATGGAGGATCGCCGGCCAGCCGGCGACGGCCGCAGCCGCAGACGCAGGCATCGACGTGGAGTTCCAGGCCAAGAACGTATACCTCGTGCTCAGCTCGGCCGGCGCGAAGCCACGGCCGGTGCGCGTGCTTCTCGACGGACGTTCGATTCCCGCGGCCGACGCGGGGGCAGACGTGCACGACGGGACGGTGACGGTCCGTGGCCAAAGGCTGTACACGCTCGTCTCGCTGCGGCGCAACGAACGACATCGGCTGGGCCTGCGCTTTGCGCCCGGCGTGAGCGGCTACGCGTTCACGTTCGGCTGAGCGCCCCGTCGTCACGCCGATGCGTCCCGACCCGCGCACTCGCCTGTGCACCGCATCGCTCAGGCGCAAGCGCTGCGATGCCGGAAGGTCCAATGCCGTCCGTGTTGCCCTGCCGGGCCTATAGGCTGAGACGCGAGCAGATCATGATCGACCGCTGGGGCCGGGCCCGGGAGGCGCTTCGGATGACCGGAAGAACTGAGGGGCCGTCGCGCCTTCGCGCGTGGACGCCATCGGGCACGGCGATCAAGGCGCTGACGGCGGTGCTCGTCCTCGCAGCCGCCGCGTCATCGTCCTCCCCGGCGCGCGCCGCAGGCGCCGTCACGCTGCCCGGCGGCCCGTTGGTCGTTTCGGTTGGACCGGCGGGCCAGTGCCAATCGCACTACCTCAACGCGGGTAACGATTTCTTCCCTGCCACCGGCGCGCTCGGCGATTGCGGCTTCTTCCTCGGTTTTCCGAAAGCCGGCAATCCGACGGCGCTGCGCGAACAGGTCTTTGGCTTCGCGGGCGCCAACGGTCCGGGTCTTGGCACGACCGAATACACCCCCGTCGATTCGGGCTCGACGACGGGTGCGGGAACGAGCTCGGACCCCTACGAGCTCGCGACCAGCTTCAAGGTGACCGACGCGGCTTCCAAACTCGACTATGCGCTGGTCACCGAGAGGACCACATACGTAAACGGCGATCCACAGTTCACGTCGAGCTTCGACGTCGAGAACGTGACCGGCCAGACCGTGGCGGGATTGACGCCTGACCCAGTCGCGGCCACGCTGAAATTCCACGCCATCTACGCCGGCGACCTGTCCACGGACAACAGCGACTTCGGCGTGGGCGTGCTGCAGCCCGGCCCGCCACGCTTCGTCGGCGCCCAGAACGACGCCACGGGCGTGCTCGGCGGCCTTCTCGAGGCCGGGCCGCCATCGCCTGCGTGGAGCGACTTCCAGGTCGGCTGCTGGGACGCCGTACCCGAACCGTTCGGAAGATGCCCGGCCACGAGCGCCGCAGACCACGGCATCTGGAGCGCGGTGCGCGCCGCCTCCGGCGAAGCTGCGGTGTTCAACGACGACATCGACGCGAACCTGATCGACAACGCGGTGGGCGTCAGCTGGGACGACCACCTCAAAGCCGGACTTTCGCCGGGCGCCCACGCGTCCTACTCGATCGTCAATCGCGCGCAGATCCCGGCCGCCCTGAGCCTGCAGCCGGCGACACAGGCCCACAGGATCGGCGAGACGGCGACGATCGCCGTGACCGCGAAGAACACGGCCGGGACCCCCTACGCGAACCGACCGCTGGTCTACGCGATCGGCAGCGCCAATCCGAAATCCGGCAGCGTAACGACCGACACCTCCGGCGTGGCGACGATCAGCTATGTGGGCACGGCGCCGGGCGCCGACACGATCAAGATGTTCCTCGATCTCGCCGGCAGCGGCGTGCAGGCCGTCCAGGATCCTGCGTCCGCCGCTCAGATCGCCTGGGCGCAGGCCTCCCCGACACCCCGCTCGCCGAACAGCGGCTACCGGGTGCAGAGCATCCGTGCCGGCTCCACGGGCGTGGTCACGATCCTCTTCACGCCGGTTCAGGACGGCACGGCGACGGTCGTCGTGGCGGCGCCCACGGCCACGATCGCGCGCAGCGCGCGGCCCGCCGCGAGCCGGAGGTGTCCACGCGGCCTGCTGAGAGTCAAGGGTCGCTGTCGCGCGAAGACGACAGTCGCCGGCAGGGCCTCCGCACGCGCAAGAGCCGGCGCGGCCGTCAAGATGATCGTCAGGCCCTCGTCGCGGGTCCGCAGCGCGCTGTCGAAGGGCAGGACCGTTCGGATGACCGTCAAGCTCACCTACCAGTCGGCGCTCGGCGGCAAGGCGACGTCGAGGGTCTTTCACGTGAAGGCGAAAGGGAAGCGCAAGCGTCACCACTAGGCGGGTGGATCGCCGAGGCCTCACAGGCGGGTGATGCGCCACGAACAACGAACCGGAGGTAAAGACCAATGAGGCGTACGAGGTATTCACTGTCGGCCGTCGTTGCAGCCGGCCTCCTCGTCGGGGCGATCGCCGCACCGACCGGGGCGACGACGTCGCCCGCCCGCACGAGCGCGGGCGGCTGCATCGCCGCGACGAACATCGAGGCGATCGTCGACGACTCGGGCTCGATGGCGGGAACCGACCCGGGCACGCTGCGCGTCAAGGGTCTGAAGCTGCTCATCAACACGCTCAGCGCCGGCTCGTTCCTCGGCGCGATCGAGTTCGGCGGCAACTTCTTCGAAAGCTCCACGCCGGCCGCGGACACGGTCTTCAAGCCCGAGGCGGTCGGGCCGAACGCCTCCGCCATGGCGGCCGCGCTGGAAAGCAAGATCCTCGCCGACAACGGCGGCACCGACTACAACGCGGCCTTCGCCCAGTCAGACGCCGACAACCCCAACGCCCAGGCGCGGATCTTCCTGACAGACGGCGGTCACGACATCGGCACCTACAACAACGGCCATCTCACCCACAAGGTGCCGACCTATGTGATCGGCTTCAGCTCTGGAGTCGCGGCTCCCGAAGACCAGGCGCGACTGCAGACGATCGCCAACGACACAGGCGGGCGCTTCTTCCCCCTGACCGACTCCAGTCAGCTGCAGTCGGTGATGAACACGATCGGCGCCGAGCTCACATGTCAGACGCCTCCTCAGAGCTTCACCGACCAGCTCAAGCAAGGGGGCGGCAAGACGCACACGGTGGCCATCGGCGCGAGCACCAAGTCGCTGCAGATCGCGCTCACGTGGGCGAGCCCGCTCGACAAGTTCACGATCGCCCAGCTGCGGCTCGTCAGACACGGCAGGACGATCGCCAAGGCGGCCCGGAGGGTCAGGACGCTGAAGG